>JACQLJ010000013.1 GCA_016234065.1 Candidatus Pacearchaeota archaeon | reverse complement strand
GTGCCTATTTTTCCAGTATACCTATATTTGCCGTCATCATAAACCCCGGTTAAGATGGCACCGAATGTACTTTCCCGTTTTCCTGTTCCTTTTTGGAAGGCTAGGATAACTGCGTCATTTTCTTTAAGCAATTTTAACTTTTGCCAGTCTCTGCTGACTTTTCCCTCCCGATATGGACTATCCAATTTTTTTATGATTATTCCTTCATCTCCTCTTTTCTTTGCCTGCTCTAGAAGCTGTTTAAATGGTTTTGATCTTATTTCCTTTATTTCTTTGGTATTATCCGGGACTACTTTATCCAGTATTTTTTTCCTTTCACTTAATGGCAGTTTTTTGATATCTTTTCCATCTAGCTCCAAAATATCAAATACATGGTATTCCAATGGGTGCGTCTTGGATCTTATTCTTATTAGTTCCTTATCCTTTAATCTGTCCCTTTCAGATAAAGTCTTGAAATCAGATTTACCTTTTTTTATTGCTACTATCTCTCCATCAAGAACTACATTATCTTTAAAATTTAGTTTTTTGTATATATCCTTCAGTTCAGGGTATATCTCTGTTTTGTTTACATTCCTTCTGTTTATTAATGCTTGGCCTTTTTTGCTGAAATATCCTATTGTTCGAACTCCATCTTCTTTTTTTTCTATTGCAAAATTTTTAATGTCTTTGGGTAGTGTCTCTAAAAAGGAGGGTCTCATAGGTTCATAAATTTTAGTTTTTCTAGAAAATCTATTTGTTCCATCTGTTCGGCCAATGTAGGAAATTATGCGATGCCTTGGCTGAGATCCATAAGTAGGCCTATAACTTTCAGCAAGGTAGCTATAATAATTATTACCTATTTTGTTTACCTTCAAAAATACCATCGTCCTAAGTCCAAATGAACTTAGGATATCCCCAAAATTACCTACCTATAAATTTCACTTTTTGAAAAATTGTGCATAAATAAAATATCCCACAAACAATAGCAACAATGCGCTGAACGGGTCAGTATATTTTGATACACCTCCTTCAATCTTCCTGCTTCCGGAACAATATTTTGACCCATATTTTGTATTTTCAAATAAACAGGTACCTGTACCTTTTGTACTGTTTGTTCCGGCATTTTGTGTTGATGTTGATTGTTGTGATGGGGGGATTGAAGATTGTTTCTCGCTTGTAAGTCCCAATTCTGATTCAACTATCTTGACAAACTCTGCATTCCATTCTTTGAAATCCTGATCTAAAACAACCTTTTTGCAGCTTTCAATATTCCAGTCATTGAACTGGTTGGCGAAAAAATGATTTTCAACTCCTGCTTCAAATTCCGAAGCACATGATGCTTCTTCACCCTTTACCTGGTGCCAATAGTTTTTTGTTTGCAAAAAATAATTGAACGCTTTTCCGACTTCCCTATATTTTTCGCATCCTGATGCTCCCTTCGCTGAATTCAAATAAAAAAACATTGAATCAACCGGCAGGTTATTGGTTATTTGACCTGCTGTACAATCCTGGCATGAATTATCTTTTAAGTGACACCAGCTTTCTTGGGTTACCTTGCATTCTGCATAATAATCCATCCTGCCAAAATCTTTGATGACATAAGAAGGGTAGCTAGCACCTTCTCCTATCTCGTCACTACACTTTTGGTTTACACAATCGGAAAACCTTAGGCATATAAGCTCTGAATTTTTAACCAAAGTTTGGTTACCCCACCCATAAGTATCTTCTGCACCGTTTATTAGCGGTAAGGCTAAAATAATGAATAAAGGCAAAAATATTAGCTTTTTGCTTGCCATATGTAGTCACTAAATCACCAGTATTTAAATATTTTGGTTATTTAAACCATCCTCCTTTGTCAACTGATAGTTCATAGATATTATCCCTATCTTTCTTCTTCTGCAATTGCTTATTCTTTTGAAGACTTTCAATTAAGAGGATATCGGATGGTTTTGCAGTTCCTGTTGTTGGAGAAGAACCGCGATTTTTTAATTCTGACTTTTTGATCTTGCCTTCTATTACAAGTTGATCCTTTGCCATTTTCCTGGCTGTTTCCGGGGAGAG
>JACQLJ010000012.1 GCA_016234065.1 Candidatus Pacearchaeota archaeon | reverse complement strand
ATTATTAACTACTATAAAGTAACTATAAAACATATTAGAAGATTTTTTAATTATCTTTTTCTAAGTAACTTTCTATGAATACCGAAACGAAGAAAATTGAACTAATAACTAAAGATGTAAAAATCAATGACATTATTGATAAATATCCTGAAATTACTCCGATATTATTGGGTTATGGATTGCACTGCCTCGGCTGTAATTTCTCGCATCATGATACAATAGAAATTGGTGCGAAAGTCCACGGCTTAACAGATGAAGATGTTGAAATGATGATAAAAGATGCCAACACTTTGATTAAGGAAGTTAAGAAGAGTTAACTTTAGTCAGAAGGAAAATTATGGGCAATTCTTTCAAGGACATATTTTGCGCCTTCTAAGTTTTCTCCAACTAATTTTCCAGAAGCTATTTTATCTTTAAGTGTTGTTTCTAAATTTCTTATACTTCTAGTTTCTGCTTCGGATTCCACTTCATCAATCTTCATAAATCCCATATGGGTATACTCAATTGCCATTTTATTATGTAGAAAGATTTCTTTTAAACCTTATGAAACTAACCATTTTTCCTTTTTTGGGTTATCTTAAGTCTAGATAGAGATTGTTTGATTTTTGAAGTAAACTCCATAAGTATCTAAATAAGCTCTCTAAGCCATAAAAATCTCTTCCTCCAAAAGCCAAGCTTTTTCCACACCAATCTTCAAATCCTGCCCTATGTAAACGATTTAATAATAATCTAAAATCATCATTAGTTTTTTCATCATTTATTATACCCCAAATTTCTGCTGCCTCTCCAGATAATCTTCTCGCTCGAGAAACTCTAAGATCATTAAGAATTTTTTCCTCCACCCCAAGGTAGTGTCCTTTTTCTGAAAAATAACCTCTTATTGTATCTTCTATTGTTTTAATGTCTTCTGGGTCATTCCCAAACATATTTATCTCTTCTCCATAGCCCATAATCTTTTATTATAATAGTCATTTATAAAATTTTTTCCCAGCCTTTTTTGAATCTTTCGCCAATTCCCTCAGTAAATGAACTAAAGTTATTAATAATACAATTGCTGTTATGCCAAGAATCTGATAAATCAATGGTATGACTCCTAAATAAGACCATACAAAAGCAAAAGGTGTTATTCCAATTATTGTTGTGATTGCGTAAGTTCTGAATTTTACTTTTGTAAATAATGAAAGCGCATAACTCAAAATGTCAACAGGCACAATCATCCTAAGCAAAAGAATATCAAAGAAAACCTCTCCTTTTGGAATTTTTGATTCTATCTTGTAAATACTTTTTAATGAGACAAATTTTTTCACTAAATCAATTCCGTATTTTCTGCATAGAAAAAATACAACAAATGAGCCAAGAGTCCAGCCAACTATTGTGAAAACCGCGCCGTAAAACCAGCCATAAATATTTGATGCAACAGGCATTAGGGGCATAGCGCTTATTGGTGCGACAACAATGGCAAATATTATTATAAGAATGTAAATCAAACTTCCAAGATATCCAATACCTACAACTTCCCTGAAAAAATCAAGATTTGTTCTTACTGCATATGAAGATAGTATGAAAAATATAAAAATTAAAAAAACCCCAAAAAATGATTTTGTTTTTTCAGATAGCATTAGATAAAATTAATCACAACTTCCACTTTGTTTTAAACTTCCTTCTGATCTTAACCTTCCAACATAATCTTCGTATCTCTTCTGCACGCCTTCTGCAATTATGTCTCCTGGACTAATATCATACTCTTTAAGAATTACATCTTCTGTTCCAATCAATTTAAGCTTATTCACACCTTTGCCATTATCAAAAAAGTTTATTCTCTCACCCTGATACGTAACAACTAAAAGATTACCCTCTTTTGGATCCTCATGGAATCTCATACCAAATGTTTTGTCTCCATCATGAAATTCTCCAGCATAGTCTCTTGTGCATGGTTCTTTTGATAAAATTGTGGCGAGAATTAAAGAAGGAATGCATGCTGTTTGCAACAATCCAGCTGACAAAACAAGTCCAGAAAAAAGTTTTCGTGTTAACATAAAAATACCACAAAAATACTATTTTTAAGTTTATCTAAACAATCCCAATCTTAAGAATTTCTTCCCACGTCTTAACGTTTAAAGCAACAAGCGCTTCCTTGAAAGTAAGAATCGGCTTCGGATATTTTGCAAAATCATCTATTGCAATTCTTGGGCATGCCAGTTCAATAAAAGCATCAATATTGTAAAAATTCATTATCTTATCAGTTGTGACTTCGGACATTGTTATCACAATCGGATTTTTTCCTTGCTCTTTTAATTTGGTGACAAGGTATTTTGGATTTCCAAATTTCTGTCCTGGTTTCACTTCAATTATTATCCCAACATTTTTCGCATCTCTGAGTTTTTGAATTGATATTGCTCTTTGCTTTAGAATTTTTTCTCTTAACTTTTCCACATTTTTTACCTCATCATTGTAAACATCAAGAAGCATAACTGGTTTTGCAACACTTAAAGCAGCTCCCATTGAATGAAAATTATTTCCGATTATCACAAAAGCATCAACTTCTTTTTCAATTAGCTTTAATCCAGAGTATTCACATCCGACAATGTGTCCTTCATAAGCAGCATGTCCTGATTTTTTTGACAAGATAACTTTTTTCCTATTTTTTTCATAAAACTTCACAATATTTTCAATTTCATGCCTGTGCTGAATTGAATAACTCAATCCAATAGTATGAAATTCTTTGAGTTCTTTTAGAGATTTTTTCAACAATGGTTCTAAATTCAAAATATCTTTTACTTCAATATATAAAATAGGAAAATCAACATCAATGAATTTTGCGTGTCCGAAATGAACTATTAAATCGCAGTTTAATTCTTTTGCTTCATGAACAGCGACAGAGCAAGCACCCCAAGATGTTTCGCCTGAAAAAATCACCTCAATTCCAAGCGGCTCAATAATGTCTGCAATTTCATTTGAATTCTGCTTTATTCCTTCAGCTAACTGGACCAAAACTCTTTTTGGTTTTATTCTTTTTAATTCTTCTACAAGTTTTTGTTTTTCAAAATCCAATGTCATGATTTAACTTTAAGAAATAACTATAAAAGTGTTTTGGATTTTATTTATTCTCTATTCTGTCATTTTTTAAGAATTGTCTCTAAATCCATATGATGTACGAAGAGGCACGACTCGTTTGTCATTCACTACATTTCCTTCCCCTTCTTTTTCTATAATCTCGTCTATTAAAACTTCTCCCCATCTCTCTTCTAAGCTAACAAATTTTCTGGTAAGATCAGTTCCTCCTTGAATTTTCTCCTTTCTTCCTAGAAATTAGGAAAACATTTCAAATGCTCTTTGATGGTTTGATGCAATAAAATAAACATCAGATTCAATTGGCATGCCATCATTGAATCCAGTAGTATATTTACCCACATATAATGATCTATTATTAGGCATATCAAAACGAACAAAAATTTATTTATAAGAATTTGTATTCTGAAGTTATTCAAATCTTTCCAACCAAGTCCAATCCTGGTTTTAATGTTTCTTTTCCTGGTTTCCAGCTTGCAGGGCAGACCTCGCCGTTGTGTGATTCAGTGTATTGTGCTGCCTGAACTTTTCTTAATAGTTCTTCTGTGTTTCTTCCGATGCTGTTATCGTGAATTTCAAATGCTTTCAAAATTCCATTTGGATTTATTATGAATGTTCCTCTCAAAGCAACCCCCTCATTCCAAATATAAACGCCGTAACTTTTTGCGATTTTTCCAGTTGGGTCAGCAATCATTGGATACTGGATTTTCTTCACCATTGTTGAGATGTCATACCATGCTTTATGCACAAATTCAGAATCAGTGCTTACACTCAAAATCTCAGTATTTAATTCTCTGAATTTTTGATGGTTGTCTGCAAGTTCTCCAAGTTCTGTTGGGCAAATAAAAGTGAAATCGCCAGGATAAAAAAATAAAACAACCCATTTTTCCCTATAATCGGAGAGTTTCACATCTTTTATTTTGTTTTCATGAAGTGCCTTTGCTTCAAAATCCGGTGCTCTTTGGTTTATTGTTGGCATATGGGAAATTATTAGTTGTTCTTTATATAAATTATTGTGAGAAAAACACATAAATGTTTTTAAACAAAGTTTTAATTAAATTTTTATGCGAAAAACCCTTGATGTTTCAATTATTTCAGGTAATATAGCTTTTAGAATAAATGCGAGACAGGTTAGATTAAGGCAGCAATCATTTTCAGAAACTGACTTGGACTTAGTAATCCAAGAAGCGAAAAAGATGGGATATAATGTTTTTAGTGATACTGAAATAGTAAGCATCCTGAGTGGAGGTTTTAATAGAAATCCTTTTACACCAGCAATTTTAATGAGACAAGAAGGGACAAGTAGAAAAGGTATTATTGTTAAAAGATATTTTGCTAGCCAGTTCGGTGGTGCAGAATACAGATTATACACTGATAATGATTTTACTATGGTTAGTGATTAAAACTCAATCTTAACATCTCCATTTTTGATTTGGCACTGACATGCCAGTCGGTGTTTTTTGTCTCTTTCCATGTCAATTTCATTCTGCGTCAATTCAGAAAGGTTTTCTTCGCCTTCAATAACATCAATCATACAAGTCCCGCAGATTCCGTTGGTGCAGCAGAACGGAACTCCGAGTTCTTCGCATGCGTTTCTAATCATCTCGCCTTCCTTGGCTTCTATGCTTTCCCCTGTTTTTTGGTTTGTTATTCTTGGCATGTTAAAAATTTAGTGCATTTAATTCTTCCACTAAAGCATCTATGGTTCCGGGAGTTCTTCTCTTGGTTTGAATGTAATTTCCAAAAGGGTCATAAGATGACATTTCATACAATTTCATAGGTTCACCTGATTTTTTTAAAGTTATTGATAAATAATCCAATTCCTGATTAAATCTCGCTTCAATTGGAATTCCAACACCCTCAATTACATAATTAATTGTTTCTGCTGTTGTGCCTAAATTAGAAGGTCTTGTTTCTATTATTAATTTTTCACCGGGTTTTTTGCTTGGATAAGTTCCTCTTTTCTTCCTAAGATCATTCACATCCATGATATTCTGTGCCCTTAAAAAATCCAAAATAAATTTTGAATATTCAAAGATTTCTTCATTCGTTATTTTTCTGCCCATGTTAAAATTTCTTCTGTATTAGGTTATAAAAAACTTTTGTTTATTCTTGGCATAATTTCTCCAGTTCTTGTTTAACTATGTAAATCCAACTATCAACTTTTTTTGATCTTATCACGCAGTCAGGACTTAAGCACGGATATCCCTCAATAGTGCCACTGCTTCTTAACATTATTTTTGCAAATCCAGTATTAAATTTTATCCTTATTGGACACTCTTTTTGTTTGTTATAAACTAGATCAAAACCTTCAGGATATGATTCCTCTAATCTTATTTCGTCATCTCCAAATTTATATTTTCTTCCTAATCTTTCCCTTAAATTCTCTAAATAATGAATATTTTCATAATCTAAAAATGCAAGAATATTTCTAGAGAAACTTTTTATTTCTTGTGATACCACCATTAATTAAGGTTCTATTTTTTCTTTATTAATATATTCATAAGCGCTGTAGGCCGCTGTGCATCCGTCTGCAACTCCTGTTATAAGTTGCTTGAATGGCTTGTCTGTGACATCGCCTGCTGCATAAATTCCTTTCATATTTGTTTCCGAAGTCATGTGGTTTATTATTATTTCCTTTTCTTTGTTTAACTTAACTCCAATGTTTTCTGCCAATTCAGAAATGATAATGTGCCCTATGGCGACGAAAACACCATCAAGTTTTAATTCAGTGCTGTTTTTGTATGCCTTATCAAGAAGAACACCTCTCACTCTTTCATCTCCTTTGACTTCAACTATATTTGTTTTATTTATAATCTCAATTTTTTTATTTTTGTTTACTCTTTCAAGATTTATTGGCTCTGGGTGTATTTTTTCTCCCCTGTATATAATGTAAACCTTCACTGAATGTTCTGCTAAAAGCAACGCATCTTTTGCAGCTGAATCACTTCCTCCTACTACAGCGACGATTTTATTTTTGTATAAAGGCCCGTCGCATAATGCGCAATAATTAACACCTTTGTTTTCAAATTCTCTTGAACCCTTTACTGATTCAGGCAGTTTCCTCCATTTTGTTCCTGTCGCGAAAAGAAGCGTCTTAGTTTCATACGTTCCACCGGCTTTCGAGGAGGTCTTGACAATAAACCCATATTTGCTTTTTTTAATTTCAACTGCTTTTTCCTGTTTTATTTCAACTAAGTCATAACTCCGTGTATGCTCTTCAATTTTTTTTGATAGTTCATAGCCAGTGAGTTTTATGAATCCGGGATAATTTTCAACTATGTTTGTCGTCGTGATTACTCCTCCGACAGGATTTTCTGTTCCATGACTAAATCCTAGGACGAGCGTTTTCATTCCAAGTCGCGCAGCATACATTGCGGCTGCCAATCCTGTTCCACCTGCGCCAATAATTAAAAAATCGTATTTGTTCATTTTGATTTCTAATTAAACTAGATTTGGTATTTATACCTTATTATAAAATTACTTGTTTAATAATTAAATTTTTAAATAAATTGGTTCCTGTTTTTAAATGGCAAAATATCACAATTCAGTTGATAAAGGATTCTGATAAAGGATTCATTAGATTAGTTATGGAAGCAGTAATTGTTTCAAAAGTTTTTGGTTCGCTTTCTGGATGATTAATGGCCTCGGAAGGAATCGAACCTTCAACATCTCGGTGTAAACGAGAGGGTTTGCCACTAGCCTACGAGGCCGTGAATTTTCAATGCAATCTTTCTTTAAAAAATGTTTCCATTCATAACATTTAAAAAATAGTCTAAACAAAATTTTTAATGCCCCTTAGAGGTCTTGAAGAGTATATACGTGACCATACTAATCAAGATTATCGTGAAAGCATCCATTCTAAACGAAGTTGGAATGGAAGAGATTTTTTTGATTCATGTATGAAGAAATACAGATCCTTGCTTGAAGATCAAAAATTAAGCACTGGAGACAGAACTGCGATTCTATGTTCTGGTTCTGATGGTTCAGGAGTAATATCTTTACGTGAAAGTCAAGAAAGTTTGAGAGTTGGTAGAGGTTATGCTAGAAGAATAGATGGAAAATCCTTATTGCTAGTAGATGCAACTTCTGATGATTTAAGAGAAGTTTTAGATAATAGAAATATAAGAAATGTTATTGTAATAGGTCATGCATCATATTCTTCTTGGGTGGCAACTGATGGGAGTGTATCTTTTTTAGATGTTTCAGAAATGACAACTCATTTAAAACAGGGATTTTTTGCTAAACTAGGTTGTGATTTACATTGTTTTTCAGTAAAAACTTTTGTATATTCCTTCCCTATTCCCTTTGGATATTTTGTAGTTAATGATAGAAGAAAAATTTATCAAGGAAAAGCATACACCACTTCTCAAGTAGTAGGGACTATGCCAAAGGATTGGGTTAGTGTTTATGATAATGGAAAAAATCTTGAAGAAGAGTTGAGAAAGCCAAGGCATTTGTTTAGGGACTTTTCTAAGAGATTTTTAGGTTTATCAAACCCTCCATCCACAAACTTTTAAAAGTGCCATTTTCATATTTTCAGCATGACTAATGACACTTCCCCGAATGATATTCCTGAGATGAACCTTAACAGAAAATATTCCCCAAATCCAATTCCAAACCTTACAGAAGCGCAGAAAGAGGTGGAAAAAAAGAAAAAGGAATTTGACAAATTCAAGAATTCCGCAGTAAAAAGATTTCCGTTTATAGAAGCAATAGGAATAATCCCGGCTCATTCTATAAAATTATTTGTTGACGAGGAAGAAGCGCCGAAGGAAACAGAGAAGTTTGTGCACCTTTATGTTATTGTTCCAGAGGAAAAATTAAAAGAAATTCCGAAGATGAAACAGGATTTAGTAAAAAATTTAGAAGACATTGAAAGCAAAACGTGGCTTCATGTAAAGACGCCGGTTGATATTTGGGAAATGTGCCTTGACAGCAAATTTGAATTAACCTCTGCAGTGGCATTGTCCTTTCCTTTGTATGATAAAGGAATACTTGGGGCTTTGAGAGTTGCTGAAATTCACAAGAGTTTGGTTTTGCAGAAATTTGAGAAATATGTTGTCAGTTATGTTCTCGGCGGGAGTTTAGTCAGAGGAGAAAACATAAGCACATCTGATGTTGATGTTTTCATAATAATCAACGATACTGATGTAAAGAGAATGAACAGAGTTGAGCTAAAGGAACGACTGAGGGCAATAATTCATCAGTATATCGGAGAAGCGACTGCAATTGCAGGAACAAAAAGCAATTTGTCGCCGCAAATTTACCTTTTGACTGATTTCTGGGAGAGTGTCAAAGATGCTCATCCTGTTATTTTCACTTTTATAAGAGATGGGATTCCGATTTATGATAGAGGAACTTTTATGCCGTGGAAAGTTCTTTTGAAAATGGGAAAACTCAAGCCATCGCCGGAAGCGATTGACATGTTTATGAGAACCGCTGAGAGGACAAAGGAAATCGTTGACAGACGGCTTATTGACGCGATGATTGATATTTACTACGGCGTTCTAACTCCAAGCCAGGCATTGCTTATGCTTTACGGACTTCCTCCTCCAACTCCCAAAGAAACCGCTCAGAGATTTGAGGATGTTTTTGTTGAAAAGGAAAAAATGCTCAAAAAATCAGATGTGGCGATTCTTGAAAAAGCAGTGAAAGAGTTCAAAGAATATGAACATAATCTCAAATATGTAATAGAGGGAAAAGAAATTGATTCAATGAGAAAGGACTCTGAGAAATTTTTGAAAATCCTCAAGAATTTGAGAGAGAAAATTGAGAAAAGGGCTCAGGAAAAAACAATTGAGCAAATTTACAATGATGTTTTCAAGATTCTTGAGACAATTTTAGGAAAAAAATCAGAAAGCGAAATGATTGATGAATTTGAAGAGAAAATTGTCAGAACAGGAAAGATGACTCACCAATCACTCAGAATTCTGAAAGACATAGTATCTGAAAAAAAGGATTTCAAGAAAGGAAAATCAAATTCCCACAAGGTAAATGAGACAAGAAAAAACGCATCTATTTTGATTGGTGAGTTGATTGAATATTCACAGAGAAAAGAATTTATGCATCTTGAGAAATCAAGAATGCGATTGAAATATTCAAGCGACGGAAAAGAAAAATTCGCAGAATTGATTGTCGTGAATGGCAGGAGTTTTTTGGTTGCTGGAAATGTTATAAAAAAGATAACAAACAAGATTGAGAATTCAGATGCAAAAGAACTCTCTGAAGCAGTTGAAAAACAGAAATTGGAAAAAGCAGTGCAGATCAATCCTCGCGTTTTTGAACTGCTGAAAAAAGAAATTGGCAATTACGAAGTTGTTTTGTGATTGCAATAATATTTTAAAATCCACTAACTGACTTAATATTCATGTCAGGATTAAATTTTAGATATAGGACTCTTTTAATAAGATTGTATCAATCAACCGAAGGAGATGCTTTTGAAGCTAGAAGAATATTTAGAAGGCGGACAAAAGAGAGGGTTTCAAATGCCGTTATAAGAGAAATTTGGAGAAATGAAGGATTAATTGAAAACAACAGAAGAAAAAATGGCAAGACATATGATCCTCACAAGATAATTTTAGATTCATACCAAACATATAAAAAAAATCCTGTGGAAGTAGCACGGGTTTTAGGATATGACGAAAGTTTTGTTAGAACTATTTGGAGAGGTGCGGGCTACGACTTTTAGAAGCCATATAATTTATTTACTTATTGATAAAAATAATCCATAAAATTTAAAAGCACTTCCTACAAGTCATTTCTATGATGCATGTTGATAATTATGTAAAAGATGCTTGGGATGTAAATACATCTCTTGGAAAAAATCTTGGAAAATATGTAAAGGCAGGTTCTAAAGAAGCGGGAAGACATAAATTTGTAGAAGCAGGATGTGTTCTGACTTGTGCTGTGGGAGATGGATTTGCAACATATTTTACAGAAAATAATTTCTTGGGATATTTAGGAGGTATTATTCTCGGAGGGACTTATGGGGTAGGGCATGTTTACATTGAATCAATAAGAGATGAAATAAAAGCAAGATTTGGTGATGTGATAAAGGCCGCTGGAACTGCTGAGTTTGGATGCGCTCTTTCTGCAACACTTGTTCCTTTGTTTATAGCGACTGTTTCAGGAGCTAATTTTGATCCTTCAAGCTTAAAAGACATTCTTACGCTGGAAGCAATATCTTATCCTTTTGCGTTGCCTGTGGGTTTGGCAGCTATGAGTGGATTAAGTTTAATGAATAAAGACGAAGCTGGAGGGCTAATTACAAATAGGGGAGTAATTTATGATGTTGCAGATGCATTGAAAGATGTTTATAGGATAGTAGATAATAGGAATGAGAGGGGAGTTGCGACTCCGGCAGTTACTGCTCATGGAAATAATTCTCGCGTAACAATTACTGAAGAAAATTTGCCTGGATTTTACAAAGATAAATTTGATTCAGATAACTCTTCATTATATAGGGTATTTTCTCCTGCAGCCAGAATTTTTGAAAGTGCAAAAATAAGTGCTGCCGGTTTAGCTTGTGATACTTTTACTAAGATAGGTTTGAAAAATCATGAACATGTCAGAAATCCGTTTGACCTTTCTCACGAGAATCATCGCCACTGAAAACTTTTAAAAACCACTTTTCTATTAATTCCATATTCAGAAATGAAGTAAAATAAGATTTGACAATTAAAAGGAAAGTTTCTAAAAGAAAACCTTGGTTGTCTTTTAAAATGAAAGGAAAAATTATTCAATTTAGTATGGGAAGGCACACAATTCACGAAAGGCATTTCTTAGTTGAAATTCCAGGCATAACAAAAAAAGCCGAGGCAGAAAAGCTCATAGGCAAGGAAGTTCAATGGACTTCACCCGGAAAGAGAGAAAAAATAATTTCCGGAAAGATTTCCAGCGCACATGGAAACAAAGGTGTTGTAAGAGCGATTTTTGAGCGCGGGCTTCCAGGACAAGCATTAACCACAGAGGTGAGCATTTTGGCGAGTGAAAATGAAAAAACCAAATCCGAGGCAGGGCGCGAAGTGGAGATAAATTAAGATGTCAAGAGCAAATAATGATTGTGTAATAATAAAATTTAAACCTCAAGCAATATCTAAAACTTTAGGGGTAATTAGTGGAATATTGGTTGATCAAGGAGGGTATCGTGATCCAATAACTGAATACAATCTTGGAAGAGATATTCATGTACATTTATCTCCTGATGGTTCTAGTAAAGTTGAAGTAAATTATCAAGAAGGAAGGATGAGATTTAAACTTAATTCCCCAGGAGGAAAAGAACAACTTGGGGAAGTTATAGGTAAAGTTATGAGTGGTTTGGGAAGAGAATCTTTGTTAGTATGTCCATTTTCAGGCGTCTGTGGTTACGAGTCAAAACAAAATCCTAATATTTGTAGAGGAAATCATTTGGGATGTGGTGTTTATAGGGAAATAAAATATCAATCTAGGGGTGTAGAAAATGGCAGTTAGAAAAGCAGCGTCGTATTCAAGGAGACATGCTGTTCCTTATACAAGAGTCAGCAGAGTGAAAGGAAAGGCATTCATAAAAGCAGTTCCACCCCATAAGATTACTAAATTTACAATGGGCAATCAAGCGGCTTTTGAAGAGGGAAAATTTCCAATAAAACTTACAGTTGTTTCACTTGAGGATTGTCAAGTAAGAAATTATGCTATTGAAGCGTGCAGGCAGTATATCAATAAACAACTTGACACTTTGATTCCAGGGCAATATTTTTTCAGAATTTTTCCTTATCCCCATCATATTCAGCGAGAGAACAAGATGCTTACAGGAGCTGGCGCAGACAGAATGAGCACAGGAATGCAACTTTCATTCGGAAAAGCAGCTGGCAAAGCAGCAATAATAAAAGCAGGTGGCAAGATTTTTATGCTGGCAGTTGCGACTCCAAAAGCAGAAGCAATCGGAAGAAAAGTTCTAAAAACAGTCGGCCCAAAACTTCCGTGCAGGAAAAGTATTCTTACTGAGCACGTAAATCCTGTTCTTGTGCTAAATTAATCCTGCCTAAAAATGCTTCACTTCGTTCAGTTGTTTACCAATATTGATAAACCCAAAAGTTTTTACATTAACAACTAACCAATAACGAGCGAGTGCTTTGACTTTGACAAATTTATTTTATTAATATAAAGTCGGGGCACGAGTAGAAGGCGAGAATATATTATCAGATGCCAGCAAGAGCAATTTAAAAGAGTTAGTTGTTCTACTTATCCAGTGGTAACAATATAGAAAGATTTATAAATCTCTTTTCTCTGGAAGTTTTAAGTAAAAAATTACAATAAAATGGCAAAAACAAAAGGAAACGAATCAACAGGAATTGCTGAAAGCAATCTTGTAAATAAATTATTCCAGCAAGTAAGAGGATATAATTTAGTTAGAGGTAATCCTTTTGTTTATGGACAATCAGGGTTGAGTTCTGCTGTTGAATCTTATGGTGGTGTTGTGGCAAGTCAGGATTACAACACTCAAAGAGCAGAAATTTTAGCTGAAAGAAGAGCAGAAGGAGAGCAACTAGGTGTTTTCGGTGAGCCAACAGCTACAGATTATGACATTTCTCTTCAAATAGCAAGAATTATTCAATCTAGCAAGCAACAGGTAAAATTAGGAAAGCTTGAAGAAATTACAAAAACATTAACAGGTCCTGCTTTTACATTTAGTGTCCCTAAAGAATTAAAAGATTACACTGCTTTAGATTTAATAGTAAAATCCTCTCAAGGAGGGAAAGAAAGTAAATTAAGTGGTCCTGAACAAGATGCCCTAGAAGTTTATGGACTTTTAAGTAAAACATATGACAGGGGCGCTGCATTAAAAATGACTTCTTCAAATTCTTATGCTGATTTCAATAAAGTAGGAGAAGCAATTTCTGAAAAGTATAAACCTAAAGAACCAAAAGCGACTTAAGATAAAATGGTACAACTAATTGAAGTTAAAACAAGCGACGGATTTTCCCTTGAAGGAATGCCAGAATCATTAAGTTATCACTCAACTAGAATTAAAGAAGATGGCGTTAAACTAGAAATTCCTGAAGAAGCTGAGGTTTATTTCGTTGACCCTCGTGATGAAAGCAGAAGAACATTGCATTATTTTACAAAAAGATAAAGCTAACTAATAATACTATCAACTAATCTCGCCATCGTGCTGAGAAAGTCCTCTGCTTTTTCTTGCAACTGATCAAGTGGCACGCCTTTCAAATCAGTTATCTCGCCGTGAGAGATTCTTTTGTGAAGCATAAACATGTCTCTGTAATCAATTACATATTTCATTTTTAATTTTCCAGTGTCCACGAAGTTTTCTTTTAGTGCAATTGGAATGTGTTCTGGCGATGGAGGTGAAATCTTCGCTGCTATTAATGCAGCATGAGAAGAATCAACCATGCTCCAGAAAAGTCCCTCAACGACATTTAACTCTGCTATTTTGCTTCGTGAAATATGTTGCGGCGCTCTCTGAAGCAAGCTATAAATTGCTTCTGGCGTTGACTTTATTCTCCCTGTAGAAAGAAGATATTTCAGCGGTTCAAAAAATCCCCCAAAATCAATAAGCGCTTCGCCATCTCTTATAATGTTCACAACCACTGGATCGCCGCGAATTAAATCATCCCACCACGTGGTTAACTTTATTGTGTTAATATGAAGATTTTTTTTGTAAGGATTTTTCTGCACGATTTTTTCAAGCTCTTCTCTATACCAAGCTATAAGTTCCTGATTCCATCTTATTGAAGCATCATCAACAATTATTATTATATCAATGTCAGAGCCAGGGGTTTGTGTTTTTTTTGCAGCAGAGCCGAACAATATTACTGACTTTACAATTTTATTGAAGTTTTGGTAGGCCTTCGTCGCAAAATCCATTGCAATTTCTGATTCTGTCTTCAAATGAAGCGTTGGATTTGTTTTGTTTGACAATTTCAAGCGGTTATCTTTTTCATTAAGTTCAATATCTGAAGAAATTTTTTTTGCTTTGCCTGTTTTTTTAAAGCCCTTAAAGACATTTTTAGAATTTTGTCTCTTGTTCAAATTTACTTCTTTGTCAATTTTTGATATGTCTCTTCTTAATTCCTCAAGAAATCTCGCCTCTTTTAAGTCAGCCATTTAATCACCTTTTATATTCTCTGATATATATTTACTTTTAAATACCTTTTCTACTCCATCGGTGTTCCGCTTAATCTTCCTCTTCCTGTCTGCTGTCTTTGTCCCCCGAGTTCCATCGGAAGATTTGAGAACCCAGCTCCGAATGTTTCATAATTTATTTGTGGAAGCATGGTTCCATAGCCACCGAGATAACCTTGATGAAGACCTACACTTTGATTCCAATAAGGCATTCCAAATGTAGAATATAAAGGCGCCCCCAACGCCTCTAAAGAGACAGCGAAAGGCGATGATTGCATGTGCTGCCACCAATGCGCCGCCTCAACAATTTTCTTTGCCTTTTCACCTTTTTCCCCAAGAATCTTCATTGTTTCTTTGAAGTCAACATTTCCCATTCCCATCGGCAATTCAATATTATCCATTCCAAAATTATCAGACAAGTGAATATGTCTTACATAAGGCGCAATCTTTTTCGCCTCTTCCAAAATTTGTTCTCCTGTAAAACCATATCTTCTCAACTGATTGATGTGCCCAACATCCCACGTTGCGCCAATCATTTTCTCTGCTTCTTTTTTCGCCTGCGTTTCTGAAAAATGTTTTTCTTTTACTAACTTTTCAGCAAATTTTTTTCTTGATTCTTCAATCACATTTTTCAAGTCCTCTCCAGTGGACAAACCGCCGCCCGCAGGAGGATTTTCAATGTTTATTATCGGCGCTTTGCTTCCAAATTTCTTCCATGACTCAAATGCAACATTGCCAAATGTCTGCGCTGTTTTTTCCAAAGCATATTCTTCAGCTGGTTTGTAAACTTGAGGGGCATTGAATTTTATTTCTTTATCTCCAACTTTAATATCTTTTGGATATAGTCCAATCATTAGATTTTGAAGGGCATCAGAGTACTTTAAGGGATCAGCAACGCCATCTCTTTCTATTGTTACCATTCTTTTTGTGAAATCCTGTGCAATAAAATTAAGATATTTTTTCTCTTCTTCTGTTCCATACTTGTATGCTTTATGAAACAAAGAATCAAGATGTAACTGAACATCTTTAAGCTGGTTTTGTGCGTTTGACAATCTATTTATTGCATTTCTCTGAATTGGGTTTTTTTCCAATTCTTCCGCAGAATATTCTCCTTTTTGGATTTTTCCATAAATCTCACTGACAAGTGGAAGTGATTCTCTTATTATTCTATCTGCATGTTCTTTCGGAACAATTACTTGCTGAAGATTATTCTCCCAGTCAGATAAGTTAAGACTTTCAATCCTTTCTTCAGGGATGAAGAGAACTTTTCTTGCTTTTCCTTCTTTGTCAATAGTGGGGTAATATCTTTCCTCTCTTTTTACAGCAGTCATTTGTCCAGTATCCTGATTTACAACCGGAAGCACCATTGTATTAATCTTACCCTTTTCATCTATCCCCCATGTCTTTCCAGGAAGAGCATTTGAAGTATGAAAAGTTACAGGAATATTCCCATTTTCATTTAACTCCTCTGCTCTCTCTATTGAATTAATCAGTTTTCTTTCAGCAACTTGCCTTTGATTTTCATCAAATCCTTGCTGTGTTGCTCCAGAAGCGTCATTTATAGGGCCGTGAACAGTTATGTCAACCCCTGTTAATTTAGCCAATCTTCTTACTTCAGCAAGTTGCTGTTTTGTGATTGTGTCTAATGGAGTTCCTAAATCAATTAATGAAAGTTCTGTAGTTTTTTGTCCAGACGCGAGTTTGTCAGAAACATCTTTCAGAACATTCGCTGTTCTTGGGTCAGTTGAAACACCGATAGTTGAAGTGTCCTTAACTCTGTAGCCAGTAAAAATACTCCCGTAAGTGGGGTTCAAACTGGAATATCCTCCTTGGTAAATGTCTGGAATATTGTAATCTGCCATTTTATTTATTATTTGTTAGTAATCAATATTTATTAATTTTTTCACTCGTATTTTCTTTTTCCCGAGTTTTGAGGGAAACATGGAAATATTATTCATATTTTCTTTTTTTAATTTCATATTCGCTGCCAACTCTTGCTAAAGCAACATCCCTTTTTTCGTTTCTAATTTCATAATTTGGGTTAGTTAGTTGACCAAGAAAAATATTTCTTCTTTCTTCATTAGGGATTACTTTTACCATAGACTGGTCAAATGCTTCTGCTCCCTGAAATTTTCTTTTTTCGTCTTTTCCTGTTACATACTCGGTTGCTGTTTGATGTCTTATTTCTCTATCTTTGTTCGCAGTTCTATTCATTCCGTAATCAACTCTTGTCCCATATTTTAGTTCATCTTCTTTTTTTGTTTGCTCTGTTTGAACTCCTTGCTGAATGTTCCTTGGCTGTTGAAATGTTACTCTTTCTAAAACAGGTGCTTTTGGGATTTTTATTCCTGCAGCAAATCTACCAATATCAAATCCCTCTTCGTTTAAAATAAGTTGGTTTTCTAGATTAGTTGTCTTTTTTTCATCAATAACTTTTGTTTCTTTTTGTGCTGATTTTTCTCTTGGCTTTTTTTTAGTTTTTTTCTCAGCTTTCTTTTTATTTTTTTTAACAACTTTTTTCATGATAAAAATAAATATTACAACTATTAAAATATTTCTTGAAGAATCAGGTGTAACTCATCATTCCATGCGCCTGCTTGTAAATGTCAAATGCATTAAAAGTAGTGGCTTTTGCTTTTTCTCCCGCAACTCTTCTTAATTGCGTTTTTTCAATCCAGTTGTCAGGAGCCAATATTTCCGACTTCACGGTGCCCGAGAAGATTTTTTCCGGCTCCTTTGGACTTTTATTGTATGCGCCAATTAATGCAAGAAAAGGGTTTGACTCATCATTTTTTTTAGGACTTTCCTTTTCACTAGGCATTTCAGTTTTCGTAAAGTCCTTTTCCTCCAAAAAATAATTTATGTCTTGCTGGAATTTTTCCAATGACTCGGTTGTCATGCCTTCCACTAATTTTAGGACGTCGCTTATGTCTGATTTTTCCAGCTCGCTGTCCAGTGCTTTAATCTCATCGGAGTTGAGCGCGTATGATGTGAATATTATTTCTGTCCTGCCTCCGAAAACATATTGCGGTGTTCTTGCGTCTATTCTTTGCGGAATTCCTCTGAACTTAAAATCAACTAAAATGCAGCTGAAATAATCTCTCTTGAAGTTCCATTTCTTGACATTTTCCAATTCAAGAGGTAGTGCTCTTTCAAGCACAGAACTTTTAATATCAAGTTTTGATTTTCCTAAAATTGTTAGTTCAAGAAAGATGGTGTTGAATGTTTTAACTAGTAAAGGATTTCTCTCTGGATTTTTCCCAGTGGCATTCATCTCAAGTTCCTGTGCTGCTCTCAAGTATGGTTTTGCCCATCTGGAATAAATTTTCATGCTGTTGACCTGGCTTTTTAAGTATGTTTTTTCAAGTTCATATCTTTTTCTTAATTCAACTTCTGATTCCCTCAGCCAAAAGTTAAATTCCTGAATTCTAGGAATTAAAATTCTTTTGACTCTTTCATTCAAGTCAATCTTTTCAGCGTCTTTTTCATCTTTTGAAATCAGAAATGCATCAATAAGTGTTTGATAGCCGCCCTGCCCGAAAGCCATTGCCTTTACGCTTGTATTACCTTTGCTTATATCAACTTTATCAAGCCATATTTGTTTCAATGAAAGCAAGGCGGCCTCGCGTTTTGATTTGTCTTCCACCTTTGCATCGTCGTAGGATTTTAGTCGTATCCTAAATTCTCTCAAGTCATAAATTATATTCAAAATGCTTCTCATAACATTGTTTACATCTCCGAGTATTCTTGTTGCATTTTGTTGCATTATCGTCGCTCTTTGCCCGAGTTCTGCAAAATGCGCCGAGCCGGGTGTGGAAGTAAAATTATCCATTAGTTTTTCTGTATCAAGCCCGAGTTCATTTGACATCAAATCAATAGTGAAAAAATAAATTGGCTCCAATGTCTCTGATGTTGAATCGTAAACTAATCTGTGCTCTGAAAGAGGTTTTGGTATTATCTTTCCTACTTCTTCATCAGGAATTTTGTCCCATGAGCCATATTTTTTTAAAAGTTCTTTTCCATCTTTTGCATAAAGCAAAGGATTGACTTTTCCTATGATTTGCTGAATAGTTGATATCATTCCAATTAAAAGTAATGTTTATTAAAAAAGGTTTCTAAAATCCAAGAGGATTGTTATAGTGCACCACAAAAAATCTTAAATATCTCATATAACTATATTTTTTATGGGAATATTTGGCTTTTGGGAAAACAAGAAAATTCTTGATTTAACTGAAAGAGAGAAAATTGTAAAAAACCCGCGAGAGCGCACGTTCCCTTTTAGGGATGATGAGCCACAGGAGGGCGTTTCCTTCAATAAAGATTTAAATTCTGAAGAAAAAAGGAGAAATCTTGCCAAAAGGATTTCTAGTATGATTGAAAAAATTGAAAATCTCTCAAATGAAATTTACCATTTACAGCAAAGGATTGAGGTATTGGAGAAGAAATCTAACATAAATAAATTAGAATAATTTATTAATCTCTTTGCAGTTTTTGAATTATGAAAGACCTTGAAAAAAAAGCTCTTGCATATGCTCTGAAGAATGCGTTGGCGCATGAGGGAAAAGCGCAGCAGGGATCTGTTATTTCTTCTCTGTTTCATGAGGGCTTGAATAAAGAAGACATAAAAAAATATTCAAGAAAAATCTCTGAAATTGTTTCTGAAATTAATTCTCTTTCAGTTAATCAACAGAGAGAGAAATTTGAGAAATTAAAAAAAGATGTTTCTGAAAGAAAAACAAGAGAAGGATTGGAGGAGTTACCAAATGTTCCCAATTCTGGAATTGTGACAAGGTTTGGTCCTGCTCCTTCAGGACCTTTGCATGTGGGGAATGCATTCACAGGAACATTATCTTTCCTTTATTTTAAAAAATACAACGGCAAGTTTTATACGAGAATAGAAGATACTAATCCTGATGTAATTGAAAAAAAATTTTATGATTTAGTAATTGAAGATGTAAAATGGCTTTTCAATAATGAATCAAAAATAATAATCCAGTCAGAAAGAATGGAATTATATTACAGATATGCTGAAAAACTGATAAAAAAGACCGTTGCTTATGTTTGCATATGCTCCTCTGAATCATTCAAAGCACTATCTGAAAATATGAAAGCATGTCCTTGCAGGGATTTAAGCGTAAAAGAAAATCTTGAAAGATGGAAAAAAATGCTTGATAAAAAAGGATTTAAGCAGGGAGGAGCGGTTTTAAGATTTAAGTCCAACTTGAAAAATCCTAATCCTGCTATGAGGGATTTTCCTTTGGCGAGGATAAATCTGACAAAACATCCCATTCAAGGAAATAAATACAGAGTATGGCCATTGATGAACCTTGCTGTAACAGTTGATGATATAGAAACCAAGGTTACTCACGCCATCAGAGGAAAAGACCATTTTGACAATGCAAAAAAGCAGGAAATGATTTACAGAGTCCTTGGTAAAAAGCCGCCGTGGGCTGCTTTTCTTGGTAAAATAAAATTCAAGGATTTGGAGTTGTCAAAAAGAAAAATAAAGCAAGCAATTGTAGAAGGAGAATATTCTGGATGGGACGATCCAAATCTTCCAACTTTAATCTCGTTAAGAAAGAAGGGCTATAAGCCAAGCGCATTCTGGAAATTGATGGAACACATTGGGCTTTCAGACAATGACAAGGTAATGTCTAAAAAAGATTTTTTTGAGCTACTTGACCAATTTAATTCTTTGTAGAAAAAGATTTATAAACAAAAAAACTTTTAGATAACAATGAAAAGAGTTTCTAGTCAATTCTCAATCTTAGACGAAAAAAAAGCCATATCTGATATTGTGATAATGCTCATAATTCTTGCCCTTGTTTTAGGTGCTGTTGCTCTGGTTTGGGTTATTGTTCAGGGAATCATAAAAGGAGGAACTGAAAATATTAATTTGGGTTCAAAATGCCTCAGCGTTGACATAAAAGAGACATCTTTGAAATGTTCCGGAGCAAATAACGCAACTTGTGATGTTACATTGAAGAGAAATGCCGGAGGCGATGATATTGCCGGAGTGAAGCTTATCTTTACAAATGCCTCAGCGACTCAGAATTTTGTGTATGACTTGCCAGGAAACATTGTTCCTTTGCAGACAAAGACGCAAACAGCAATAGTTACGGGAATTACGAATGCGAATAAGGTTGGTATCGTTGCTTACTTCAATGACTCCACAGGAAACCAGCAAGTTTGCCAGTCAATATAAGAAAGTTTAAAAACTGCTTTTCTTCTTTTATTTTATGAATTTTACAACTAACCCTCGGACGCCGGGGGCACGAGTTCATCACCAGAAGTGATTTTTCTAGTTGTGCTTTTCTTGAAAATAATTACAAAAACTTTTTTATAGTGTTTTCTATTAAAAACAATTATGGCGGTTGTAGTATAATGGAAGTACGTGCGGTTGTGGTGAGCGATGTTCGCGAAGGGCAAACTTTGTTTGTCAATTCCGAGCGTGCTCGCGAATTCCGTAAAACGAGAGTTCGATTCTCTCCTTCCGCCCTTTTACGCAGTAAAAGGTGGTATGCGAAATTCGTAAGAATTTCAGCTTCCGCCCTTTTTTTGGAGAATAACATTGTAACTAAAAGTTGTGATTATATTCACGTCGGAAATTTTGAAACTGCGTCTTAGTCAACTGAATAAAATCTGGTTGACAGGAGATAAAATGGAAAGAAAAGAATTTCCTTACAAGGAGTGTGGTGACTGCCTTTATCGTGGAGTCCAGGAATCAGTAAGAATTTTTGGGCCGCGAACAGGTGGACTAAACTATGTAAGTGAAGAAAAAGCATGCAAGCAAAATTCCTGCAAGCTTGAGGAAAATCTGATTAGTGGGGCGAAAGCCCTCTCTTCAGACAAATTATTAAATTGTGAAGTTTTAACAATAACAAAAAGGTGTAAAATGAAACTAATCTTCGTATGCAAGCATAATGTTTTTCGCAGCAGAGTTGCTGAAGCATATTTCAAAAAAATCAATAAAAATCCTAGAATTAAAGTTATTAGCAGAGGAATCATCATGGGAGGAGAGCCGGATTATCAACAAGCGAGAATCTCAAAAGATGTTTTAGGTATTGACATAAACAAAAGAAAACCTATTCCGCTGAAAATTCCTGAAATGGTAGATGCTGATTTAATTGTAGTTGTTGCTAACGATATTCCAAAAGTTGTTTTTGATTATCAACTTGCTCCAATTGAAGAAAAAGTTGTAATTTGGAATGTTAAAGATGAGCAACTTGGAAACAAAAAGAATATTAAGAATATATTATTGTTAATAAAAAGAAAAGTTGATAAGTTAATTAAAAATCTGGAGAATAAAAAATGATGACGGAAAGAGTCAAAGGGTTTAATGACTACACAGGAGCTGAAGCAATGAAAAGAGACAAAGTCAGGCAGATCATATTGGAAACTTTCAAGTTTTATGGATTTGAGCCAGCAGAGACGCCTGTGATTGAGTATGAAGATTTTGTTACTGGTGAAAATCAGGGTGATGAGGCAGTTAGCGACACTTACAAACTGAAAGACAAAGGAGAAAGAGAACTTGCGCTTAGATATGAATTTACTTTTCAACTGAAGAGAATAGCAAAAGGAAAAAAACTTCCCTACAAAAGATATCAAATAGGAGAGGTCTTCAGGGATGAGCCGGTTTCTGAAAACCGATTCCGCCAATTCACACAATGCGATGTTGATACAATCGGTTCAACAATAAAAGATGACGCTGAAATTCTTGCACTCGCGAGAGAATTGTTAAAAAATCTAAAAATTGTAGGAATTATTTATATTAACAACAAAAAACTCCTTAATGAGATTCTTGAAAGTATTGATGTAAGAGAAGCAGACAGAAAACAGGTAATAAGAGAAATAGACAAATTAGATAAATTAAACGAAAGAGAAGTTGAGCAAAACCTAAAAAATTATGGCGCAGAATCAATACTCAAGATATTAAAACAACCGAAAGAAAAATTCAAAAAATACAGGTTTTACAAAGAAATTCAAGAACTTGAGGAATATTGTGAAAAATTTGGAATCAAAGTTGAATTCCAGCCATATCTTGCGCGTGGATTGAGTTATTATACAGGAACTGTTTTTGAAATAAAATCTCCGAAAATGAAGGGCTCTATTATAGGCGGAGGAAGTTACATGATAGACGGAATTCAAGCAGTTGGTTTTGGAGCAAGCATAGAGAGATTATCTGAGTTGGCAGCAGGAATTGAAATAAATCCGCCAGAATATCTAGTTGTTTCTCTAAACAAAGATGACGAAGCAATTAAACTTAGCCAGAAAATAAGAAGCAAAGGAAAATCATGTATAATTTATTACGGAAAGCCGTCTAAGGCATTGGAGTATGCAAATTCTTATTATATAGGAAAAGTTATTTTCGTCGGCGCCAAAGAATTAAAATCAAAGAAGTTCAAAGTCAAAGACATGAAAACTGGAAAGGAAACAATTCTAAAGATTTAAAAATACATTTTTGATTGGTTTTTTATGTCATTTTATAACACTCTGAATTACAATGGTCAAGAGTGGAGTTATGTATTTGTTGATGGGCTTGGTAGATTAGATAATAATGTTCAAGAAGGAATTGCTTGGAATCTTTGTGATATGCATTGTCTTGATCAAGAAAGAAGAAATGTTAACCAAGAAGAATATGAAGCAAGAATAGAGATGATTGGTCGTAGAAGTGTTGGCACTATAGTAGGAAAAGCCTTCAAAGTCAATTTAGAAAGTGAAGTAGGAACCACTAAAGGGATAGTCCTTCTTATGGATAAAATCTCCAAGAATAAGCTAAACTAAACCTTCAAAAACTCCTCAATAATCTTTTTGTTCCTGACTTCTGGATGAAAAATCGTCGCATAGAGATTGTCTTTTTGATAAACTTCTGGCAAAACCAAAAGTCCATGCAAGTGATAAACGCTTATATTTCCATTAATTCCTAAAAACTCTTTATCAATATTTATTTCTTTCAGTCCAATTTCTTTTTTCTTTTTCAATTTGTATCCAAGAGCTAATCCTATAACATGCGAACCGCCGCAAATTCCTAAAATAGGTCTTTTGAAATCCTTAATCCAATTAAATCTGTCAAGGTTTTTTAGGAATTCATTATCTTTCAGTGAGGTTCCACAAATAATTATCTTTTTTGCGTTGTTTATATCTCCCTTCTTCAGTTTTTTGTAATGTTTTGTGATAAACTTCTTATTACTTTTCCTTAAAATATCTTCAATCGGCTTTACAAATTCCAGTTCATGCATTTTTTCTTTGCACATATTGACTACAAGAATCATAGCATCTTCTCCATCACATATTTATTTCCTCTTTTGTCCAAAATGTCATAATCCAGCCGTTTATAGAAATTAACAGCAGGATTTTTAGTTAATACCTCTAAAAATAATTTATGCACCTTCATTTTTAATTTATCCTCTGCAAAATCCATTAATTCTTTGCCCAATCCCTTTCCTTGAAAAGCAGAATTTACCAATAGAAAGCATATCTCTCCCGCATCCTTGTCTTTATGAATTTCAAATCCAACCACTCCAACTAATTTATTATCGGAAAAATATCCAAAAACTTCTCCTTTCTGAATAACTTTCATAACAAAATCACTTATTTCATTTTCAGTATATTCCCTTCCTAAAGAATTCCAAATGGGAAAAATAGCGTCTTTATGGACTTCAACGATGTCTTCTAAAAAACTTTCATCTAGTTTTTTTATCATTTCAGCTCATACTCCCAACCAGGTTGCCAGGACTTGGTTTTTCTCCAGTCCTCTTCAAATGCTTCTTTCCAAGTTTTGTTTTTTAATAATACATCCAAGGCAAGCTGCGGTGCCTTGTGGCTAACTATTGCTATTTTTCTGCCGTCATACTTCTTTTTTAAAAATATAAGAAATTCATTTACCCTTTTTTTAACGTCGTCATAGCTTTCACCATTCGGAAGTTTTTTATTAAAGAATTTTTCCTGTAGTGGTTCAACTACATCTGAATTTTTCCCATTAAAGTCCCCATAGTTACATTCTCTTAGCCGTTTATCTTTTTTAATTGGGAATTTTCCCTCAAAGTTAATCTTGGCAGAGTCAATAGCCCTCTTCAAATCAGAACAAAAAACTACATCAAATTTCTTGTTTCCTATTTTTTTCCTTAAATCTTCGGATTGTTTAATTCCTAATTCTGAAAGTTCCACATCATTCCATCCACTTGAGATGTTTTTTTCATTATCTGTAGTTGTTCCATGCGCAAAGTAAGTTATTTTTATCATTCTATCTCCAATTCTCTCCTCCATGAATTTTCTCCTGCTGAAAAATCTTGAAAACTCTTTACTTTTAATTTCTTTTTGAATAAAGGACAATTTAAAACAAAACTTTCAAATTCTCCCCCTTCTCCAGCGGGATTTATTTTGTATTTCTCATTCAGTTTTTTTATTTCTTCAATAAATTTCTTGTCTATTTTTTTTCCAAGCCAGGTCTTATCCAATGGATAGGCAAAAACTCCAGTGATAATAACTTCAAACTTATTTTTTATTAAATTCTGCAATAATTCAAACTGATTTCTCAGCCACAGAGGATTAAAACATTCCAAATTTAATTCATCACAAATTTTCTGGACTCTTGATGCTTGATAAACACTTTCTATAGCACCTGTAACAATACCTTCAATATGAAATTCTTTTTTCGCTTTTTCAATCGCCTTCTTCAAATCCATCAGTTCAGTTTCTTTTTCACCTTTTGTTTCTTGAACAATTAAAGGAATTCTCATTGCTTCACTTTGAACTGAAGTTTTGGAAATAGACGGCGTGTGAAACATAAAACTTTCTTTGTTTTCTGAAACAATTGAAATTAGGCAAGCTATCTTGTATCCATTCTTTTTTACCAAATAAGCTGCGAAAGTTGAATCCTTGCCTCCGGAAAATAAAACACCGAGTTTCATAATTAGAGAGATTTTATTTGTTATATAAATATTTATAAATCAGATTTTTCTCAGAAATTTATGGTAGGAATAGCAGACGAGCATGATTCAGCACTGGAAATGATTGCTAGGGCTTATGAAGCGTTAAAAAGAAAATCTCCAGAGCATGAGTTGTTGAGTTTAATTAAAATAAGTGATGATGGGAAGACCTTTAATTTTAGATCTGAATTTGACCAGAAATTTAGAAAAGATACAGATAAGTTTTGGGCTCAAGCCTATGTTAGATATGCTAATGCATTAGAGGAAGCAGCAAGATAATTCTTTTTAAGATTTGTTTAGAAATCTTCAATTTTAATTGACTTATTAAACATCAAGCACAATTGCGTTCGCTAACAATCACGATTGATATAATTTTTATCAATTAATAATTAACAGATTTCATGTTTTTAGTTAATAGTTATAATT
>JACQLJ010000010.1 GCA_016234065.1 Candidatus Pacearchaeota archaeon | reverse complement strand
TAAAAATTAACAATAAAATAATAAACTTTAAAGTATAAGTTAACAATTTCAATTAATTACGAGCAACTTTGGAGTGAGCCATCATTTAATTGTGAATAATTTGCTATCTTCAACATCAAAGACGCTGAGGCGAACTCCAGAGTCAATCCAGCCGTGGCTATAATTCAAGGCGGCGAAAGCATTCACAAAATCACCTTTTTTCTGAAAATGCCTGGCATCTGCGAGGTAGTTTGAAGCCATTTCAATTATTTCTTTCGCTTCTGTGTTTTTGCCTTTTATTATGTTCTTTTTTACAATTTCCAAAGCACTATTTGTAAGATTGAAATATTTTTCAAGCTTTTCTAAAGTTATCTTGTCTTGCATTTTTATTCCAGCAGTTTTTCATTTATTAAGTTTTGTCCCATCATGTCTAAAAAATATGATAAATAATCTAAACACTCAGAAATTTTTATTATATTAACAACTAAAATTAATATGAGTGAAACGAGACAATTTTAAGCGAGCACTTTAGTGCGAGCGCTCCTAAAGAAACATTTAAATAAATATCTTACTAAATCATATCATGAAAAATTTGGTGATATTTTTGGCTGTTTTTGGCATATTTCTTGCAGTATCAGGTGTGTATGCCGTAACAGATCAGGATCTTGAGGATTTCCTCAAAAAAATTGCTGAAAAAAAGGGAATTAATTCTTCTCAGATAAAAAACATATCAGAAGTTGATTTTGGCAATCTTCCAAAAGATTTAAACATATCAAATATTGACGATTCAAATCTTGCAATTTACAAAGTTGAGACAAATGAAACCAAGCCAACTTTCATAATCACTTTCTCTGAAGGGAACTTCAAGAAAATCTCGCAGCCGCAATCATATTCAACTTCTCTTCTTAATTTTGGTTTCAGCGGACAATCAGATGAATCAGTATTCTTGAGAACTGCTGTTGGAGTGCCGACTAGCAATGAAAATGGGTATGTAATGCTTCACGACGGCAGCATAACCGGAATCTCAACAGGACTTCAAGTTATAAGTGGTGAAGGTAAAATACAAATTGTAATAATCAAAAACGGCGAGGCAGTTGGATTTGAAAATTCAATTGAAGTCCCATCTTCTGGTTTGAAAACTGATTATGATATTCAATCAAGAGAAGTAACAACATTCAGGGCAGGAGATGTTATTTCAGCGTATCTGGTAGTCACAGGAGATGTAACATGGAAGGACTCAACAAGCATAATTGAAATTACAAACAATTAAAAACATTTTTAAATAAAGAAATATTACATTTTCCATGAGAGATAATTCAGGCATCATCATCGCTATCCTTTTACTCCTTGTTGTAGTTCTTTCTGGAGTAGTTGCTTACACATTTTTTGTCAAGCCGGCTGTAAGCGGGTATATAGTAAATGCACAAAATCAGGGCATTCAGTTCACTCTAAGTTCTATTCTTCTTCAGATACAGCAAAGGGGATATGTTGAAATTCCGGTAAGTGAGAATCAAACACTTATATTAGTTCCTTATAATCCAAATCAACAATCTCAACCACAGGAAATAAATAATTCTTCATAAATGGCAAAGCAAAAGAAAAGTCCTTGGCTTGCTGCAATTTTGAATTTTTTATTATTCGGTTTAGGATATATTTATGTCGGGAAAAGAGTTGCATTCGGCATTGGATTAATTATAGCTACAATAATTTATACAGGATTGACTTGGAATTATGAATATACTTGGGTTGATTTGATGTTTGGAGTTGCTATTGGATTGTTATTTGCATACGACGGCTACAAGACCGCAGAGGAAGTTAACAAGAAAAGATAACTCGTAATATTTAAATATCGTCTTGGTTTTCTTGTAGAAAGGTGAGAATTGAGGTGAAAAAATGTCAAAATTGAAAAAAAAATTTATTATTTTTGTTTTTGTCGCTTTGGTTTTAGCATCGTTTTTTTATAGTTTTATGTATTACACTCCTTTTACAGGAAAAGCCATACTAAAACTTGATTCTGTTTACACACAAGGACAACCCCTTGACGGGATATTAACACTTTCACTGAAAGAGGGGGAACTGATTCCTGCCTCATCAAAAATCATCTTTGAAAATCAAGACAACAAATATGAATATTTTTTGAGTGATTATATTCTTGAAGAGAGACAAGAAGGTGATTTTTATATTGATGGATTAAACATTTCTGGAAGTGGCGAGGGCTACGGATTTGAAGGAATAAGTGGAAGTTATCCAAAAGTGGATTTTAAATTAAAGATTATTTCCTCTTCAGACACAAGCATTTCAGAGACGTCTTCTGATAATTCGGAAAGTCCTGAAGATGCAGAAACACAAACTTCCTCAGAACAAGAAGCTGAAAAACAAACAGAAATAAGTGAACAAGATATAAATCAAGAATCACAGGAAACAAATGAAGCCAAGGAATCCTCAGAAGTAAAAGAAGAAAAATTAGAGAAGAAAGAAGAAAAGGCAGAGGAAAAAGAACAAAAGAAAGAAGATAAAAACGCTGAAAGCGAAACACCTCAATCGCCAATTACAGGAAATGTGGTTTCGGGATTTTTCAAAAATATTTTCACGTTTTTCCTTACAATAACAGGAAGGGTTTCTTTAGATGCTGAAAATGAAATTCAGGGTTTTACATATGCAGACACCCCATTTGAATATGAACTTGTTGAAGGGCAGACAGCAGAAATTGTTCCGGGAAGTGTTACTATTGGTGGAAGGAATATAGGTGATAGCAAAGTTAATTTGAAAGTTCAAAATGGAAAAGCGATTGTTACAACAGATTACGCAAACATAGGAAGCCAAGGATTTGGAAAAGAATATCTTGGAGATAAGACAAAAGATTTTGAGATAAATCTATCAAAAATTAATTTGCCCTTAGAAGAAGGTGACTTGAAAATTAGTTTGGTTCACAATGACACAAATATAATATCCTTGTCGGTAAAGTTGTCAGAAGGTAATTTGAATGCAGCCTCTGAAGTTAATGAAAGTGAAGTTTCCGAATCAAATGTTGTAATTCTGATGGATGCTAACTTAACTGAAGAAGAGAGAAATGTATTGATTGAGAAGTTCGGGAATGTTTCAGTCAATGTTTTAAGTGCACAGCAGAATGCAAATGGAAAAAGCATAAAGTTTGAAATAGGAAATTATTGGGCTGATAGATTCTATAGCAATGATTTATCTGCGGAAGAGTTGAATTCAGAAATTCAGAGAGATATTGCTTTGTTTTTGAAAGATATTGCCAGAGATTTATTGTCTGGGGAAAACAAAAAAGAGAATTTGGAAGGAATTGTTGGAAGTCATGGGATTTAATCCGGCTTTTTTTAGAAATCTTTAGTTTTGATTGACTTATTAAACACCAAGTTCAATTGCGTTCGCTAACCACTCCTGACTTCGCACGAGTTATCAGTTATTTTTAATTACTCTCTACCACGAAGTCACTCGGCTCACGACTGATATAATTGTTATCAAATCTTACACTTGTATTAACCTTTATGTAACCTGCGAGCGAAGTGAGTAGCATTTCCCAAATTTAATAATTAATTATTTTTCAATAGTGTTCCAAATTAACAAAGATTAATCACCTAAAAACAGGATTTGGGTTGTAATTCATCTTTTTTATGATGAATTTTGCGCTAAGCATTTCAGATATTATCGCTGAAAATTGATATTTTCCGTAAACGACATTGTAGACACCCTCGCTCACAGGAATTTTTGTAATCATTGAAAATGTTTCTATTATTGCATTTATTTCTTCTTTGTCAAGGGTGATTCCTGTTCGCTTTCTTCCCATTCTGCCATTGACAATTATTTCCTGTTCAGGGCCATTACATTCAATCACAGCAACCATGGAGTCCTTTAGAAGTTTGTTTAGTTTTCCCAAGTCAATTTCTTTTTCAGATATTATTGGTTTTAAGTATTGAAATCTTTCTGGCAATTTTTGAGTTGGTATTATCAAGGGAGGATTGCTTCTCAAGAAATTTCTCTCTCTCGGAATAAAAATTTCTTGTGTTGGCAGAGTCGCTGATTTATTATATTCTTCAATCGGCTTGGAAAATTTTTTCATCAAAGGAGAATTTTCCAGTTTGTTCTTAGAAATCATTTGAATAGGATATGGAATCCTTTGATGTCTTTGAACAGGAGTTTTTTCAATACTCCTAAGATGCTGTTCATGGCTTTTTAGAGAATGAATTATCAATTCTCCTGTGAATTCAGACAAAATCCCGGCTTTCTCAGAATCACTCAGATTAGAAATTAGAGTCATCTTTCTTATAAGGAGATCCTGACTTTGTATATTCTCCTGATTCAACCTCATTTTTTGTTTCTGGGCTTGGAGCAGAGGGTTTTTTCTGAGACCAATCTTTTTGTGGTGTCCTCATTGGTTGCTGAGGCATTCTTGGGAAAGAGGATTCATGAAGCAAGCTCAATCCGCGGGCAATTGTCTTGTTTTGTTCTGCAATGTTGCTTATTTTTTCAGAAATTTCCCTGTTATCGGCTTCTCTGAACCCGACGCGTTTCTCCGCAATTGCCTTGGCAGATATCTCAAATAATTCAAGGAGTTTTGAGATTTGCCTTGACAAATCGTCAAATTTTATTGATAGATTAGTCATCACTTTTTGCAAGGACACAAAGTTCTCAATAAGAATTTTTTCAAAATTAGTGTTGCTGGGAATTTGGGGATTTTGCACATCTTTTTTTGCCATGTATAAAAATAGGTTTTGTTATTTATAAATTTTCTTTATCTAAATTTTTATATTCACTAATGATTATTTCCTTCAATTTCAGCAACATATTCAGACACTTCTTTCGCGGCATCGGGATTTACGCTTATGCTGTCAATTCCGTTTTCAACGAGGAACTTTACCATTTCTTTTTGGCTCCCTGCTTGTCCGCAAATGCTTGTCTCTACATTGTTTCTTTTTGCAACTCTTATCACATAAGACAGCTGGCTCAAAATTGCAGGATGCATTTCATTGTAAAGATGCTGAACTTTTTCGTTTCCTCTGTCAATTGCCAAAGTATATTGCGTCAAGTCGTTTGTTCCAAATGAAACAAAATGAATCTTCTCTTCGCATATCTCTTTTATTATCTGAACTGCGGCAGGGGTTTCAATCATCACACCAACCTTTGCATTTTTGAATCCTATTTCTTGAAGAATTTTTTTAACTAACTTCACTTCATCTACAGAAATAACTTGCGGCATCATTATTCCTATCTCTTTTTTCGCGTCATCTGCGCTGGACGTGGCTGAGACCTTTTTCAATGCGCTTAACTCTGCTCTTAAGATTTTTGGATATTTCATTCCAAACCTTATTCCATGCATTCCTAACATTGGGTTTGCCTCCTTTATTTTAGGCGAGCCCTCAAGATTATAAAATTCATCGCTTCTTATGTCAGATGTCCTTACCCATAATTTTTCAAAGTGATTTGCAATTTTTCTCACACCTTGAAAGATTATATTTTCATATTCCGGAATTTTGTTTTTTTCTAAAAAATAGTTTGGATGTTTTCCTGATTCTGCAATTATTCCTTCAATTCTCAGCAATCCAACTTCTTTTATTCCTGTTTTTGCAGCGCGTTCAGCAAAAGAAGGGAGGTCAATTATAACTTTTATTTTTATTTTTGTAACTGCTTCTACCGGCTCAACTTCTTTTACCATTCTTTCAGATGTTTTGCCTTTGTAAATCCTGCCCGAGAATCCATCAACTGTCACTATTTCACCTTCCTTTAATTTTATCGTTGCTGTTTGAGTTCCAACAACGCAGGGTATTCCCATTTCTCTTGAAACAATTGCTGCATGACTCGTGACTCCGCCTTCATCAGTAATGATGGCAGATGCTTTCTGCATTGAGACAACCATGTCTGGATTTGTCATTTTAGTTACCAAGATGTCTCCTGAAGTTATTTTGCTTAAATCACTCATTGAGTTTATGACTTTTACTTTTCCTGATGCAATTCCAGGGGAAGCGCCAAGCCCTGATAATATGGACTCACCATAAACTTCGACTTTACCGCGCTCGACAATGTTTTTTGAAGATAATGTGGTTATTGCCCGTGTTTGAACTATAAACAATTTCTCTCCTTCAACTGCGAATTCTATATCTTGGGGAATTCCATAATGTCCCTCTAACTTTAACGCAATTCTTGCGATTTTCTCAATTTCATGATTCTTTAAAACCTGAGCATTTGACTTTTCTTCTGAAAGTTCCACTTCAACAACTTTTTTTTCTTCGTCTTTTACTAATGCGATTTTTTTGTTTGATACTTTTGATTCAACTATTCCTTTTTCTCTTGAATAAATGTAACTGTCAGGAGTTATTCTGCCTGAGACAATTCCTTCTCCTAACCCGAAGACGGCCTCAATAAGGACATTTTCATTTTTTCCAGAAGGATCTTTTGAAAACACAACCCCTGATCTTGATGAGTCAACCATTTTTTGCACTACAACCGCGAGTTTCACTTTCATATCATCAAACCCTTTCTTTTTTCTGTAATAAACAGCCCTTGAAGTGAATAATGAAGCAAAACATTCTTTTGTTTTTTGAATCAACTCTTTTTTTCCGAAGACATTCACGAAACTTTCTTGCTGTCCTGCGAAACTTGCGTCTGCTAAGTCCTCTGCTGTTGCGCTGCTTCTCACTGCGACATGAATTTCTTTTTCTGACTTTTTAAGGACGCTGTCGGCATTGACTTCACTGAATCCGACGTGTTCAGATGACAATGTTTCATATGACTCAATTATTTCATCTTCCATTTCCTTCGGCATTTTTGCGCCTGAAATTAATTCTCTTATCTTTGAAGTTATTGAATCAAGCTGGGAAACATCGTCATAGTTTATCTCTTTAAGCAAATCCCATATTTTTGGCTTTAATTCTGATTTTTCAATAAAGTAATCGTATGCCTGTGCTGTAACAACAAATCCTGGAGGCACAGGAATTTTCAAATTATAAATCTCGGCAAGATTCGCACCCTTTCCTCCCACAACATCCACTGAGTTTTTGTTTAGTTGGAAGAACCATTTTACAAATTCTACAGAATTCACACCCTCTTTTTGCATATCTAATAAAATTCCAAGAAGTTAATAAAAGTTTTGATAAAAATTAAATTGTAGGCCTAGGTATATAAGAAAAGCCATAAACTCTAAAACCATGAGTGTCTTCAATTCTATCAAATTCGCCGTTCATAAAAATATTAAGGGCTTCTGTTTCTTGAAATCCTAATGTCCCACAAGTTATTGGAAGTAACCATAAGCTAAGAGAAAATCCATTACTATGTCTTTTTGGTGTGTTTAGTTCAACTCCAAAATCTCCATATTTCAATACCAATCTTTTATTTCTTCCAGGAATATACAAAGGACCTTTGTCCTGGCGTAAAACTTTAAACAAGCCATCATAAGAATATCCTTTTGGAAGCATTGAATGTGTTTTAGATTTAATATTAGGGACTTCCGATGCAAAGGCCTCTGTGATTTCTCTAGTAATATTCTCTTCTGCTTCAAGAAAATCACTTATTTTAGCAGTTAATGCAATTCCCATACACTTTCAAAGAAAATTCTATTTTTAAACATTATGGGAATTTAAGTCAAATCAATCCGCAATCAAAAATATATTTTAAAACTTACATAAATTTTTTAAGCTATATTTCTTATTTAATATTATGCCTTTGTCATTAAGGTTTAGAGTTAATGAAGGGATATCTGCTACAGAGTTTTTTGGGAATCGCGAGAGTAAAGTAGAGATTATTGTCCGTGAAATTACTCCTTCAGGTCAAGGGCAAAAAGTAAATTTTGAAGTAAGAGAAGAAGGTAGGTCTTCACAGATAGTTCTATTTCAGGGAGAAGAGTATGATATGTTACCTCACAGCACATTAGAACTTCCTACAGATGCATACAAATATGACAACTCCGTTTTCTTAAGATTTCATGCTCCAAGAGAAGTTGAATTTGGTGATAAGCAAATCTATGCTAAAAATTCTACTAGTTAGTTTTATAAATTCAGGTGATTAAATCTTTTTATGGCATTATTAGTTTGGATTATTGCTGGAATCGTTGCACTAGTAGTTTTGATTTTTGTCTATTACTTTAACAGATTTGCAACTTTATCAAACAGAATTGAAAATTCGCTGAGCCAAATTGATGTTCAACTGAAAAGGCGTGCAGATTTGATTCCTAATTTGCTTGAATCAGTGAAAGGGTATATGAAGCATGAGAAGACGATTATTAAATCAGTTACCGACGCGAGAAAGGCATTAATCAGCGCTCGCGGTTTGCCTGAAAAAGTGAAAGCAGACCAAAAGTTAGAAGGTTTCTTAGGAAAATTATTTGCCCTTGCTGAGGCATATCCTGACCTAAAGGCAAGCACGAATTTCCTTGAATTGCAAAGAGAACTTGCTACAACAGAGGACAGAATCGCATATGCAAGGCAATACTACAATGACAGCATACTTTCTTACAACGATTTATGCAGAACAATGCCTGGAAAAACATTTGCTCAGTTGTATGGTTATCAAGCAAAAGAACATTTGAAAATCACCGAAGCAGAGAGAAAGAATGTGAAGGTTAGTTTTGAGTAAGCTTATTTTTAATAGAAAATGAAAAGTAAAATAAATTTTTCAATTCAATTTGATGAATCAAAATGAAAAGAATAGATTTTCGTGATCAAATAGCAAGAAATAATTTGAAATCATTTTTCTTAATAGCATCTATTTTTGCTGTTTTTGTGGCTTTAGGTTATGTTTTTTCAATGGCTTTTGACCCAAGTTATTTTTTCATAATCATGATATTTTCAATAACCATTTCACTGCTCTACATTTGGGTTGGATATTATAACTCTGCGAAGATTGCCATTGCCAGCGTCGGCGCAAAAAAGGCAGCAAGGCATGAATATAAACAATATCATGATTTAGTTGAAGGAATTTCAATTGCTTCAGGAATACCAAAGCCGGAATTGTATGTTATGCATTCTCCTCAGATAAATGCTTTTGCTTCAGGAAGAAATCCCAAAAATGCAGTTGTTTGTGTTACAACAGGAGCCCTTGAAAAACTTGACAAAGAAGAATTAAGAGGAGTTTTGGCGCATGAGCTTGGGCATGTGGCAAACTTTGACATAAGATACATGACAATTGCAACAATTTTAGTTGGAATGATTGCAATTGCTTCTGAGATGTTTTTGAGAAGTTTGTGGTTTAGTAATGGTGGCAACAACAAGCATCCATTTTTAATAGTTGCAGGAATAATGCTGGCAATTCTCGCGCCGATTATAGTTCAGTTAGTGCAACTGGCAATTTCAAGACGCAGGGAATACAATGCAGATGCTTCAGCTGTAAAATTTACAAGATATCCAAAGGGTTTAATCGGCGCCTTAAAAAAGATTCAGCATGAGAATTATCCTGAGAAGAAAGTAAGCAAAGCAATCGCCCCTTTGTTTTTCTCAAATCCATTAAAGGGTTTTTTAGGCACACATCCACCGATTGAAAAAAGAATAGAAATTCTTGAGAGAATGTAATCTTAAAAGATTTTATAAATAAGATTTTCTATTTTTGATAATGGATTTTTTAAGGAATTGGTTGAATTTTTTTATTGTAACCTTGCTCTTTATTATGATAATTTCTATGAACTTATTCTTAACTCTTTACTTATCTCTTGATTATGAAAAAATTAGTGAGAAAATCCCTTCAATTATTGACAGCATCCCAGAAAGCTCTGTAAATGTAACAGAAATTGTCGGCGATGTTTATTATGGTGAATACGATTGTGGTTTTTTTGACTGCCTTGAGAAAGGTTATTCTCCTTTATTCCTGGTATCAAAGCATTCAAGAGATTATTTCAGGACACTTCTTTTACTTTCTGTATTAGCAACCATTGTTTTAATTCTTGGAATGTTTTTTGTGATAGAAACAAGGCAGCGTTTCTTTGTTTCGGTTGGGACTGCTTTTATTCTTGCTTCATTTCCCTACGCTGACATAAATCTTTTAGTTTTGCTATCTAAGTTTATCATTTCAAATGTTTTTTCATCAATTGTTTTGATTTTTCTTTCAGAATCAATAACAATATTTTGGATATCTTTTTCAATCGGAGTTTTATTAGTCATTTTAGGTTTTGGTCTGAGATTTTTTGGTTACGAAAAAATAATTAAGAGTCAACAGAAAGAATAAATTATTAACTTCTCTCCAATCTTCTCAATAACTCGCCGATGTATTTTCCTTTTGCTTCCCTGTCTTTTATTTCTTTCAGCGTGTAAAATGTTACTCCGTTTACAACCTTCTTCTCAACTTTTATATCTTCAATTAGCTTTTCTTTTACCTCTGGTTCAATGCCTATTTCACTTCCTGTTAAGGAAGATATTTTCTTGGCGTTTGTCATTGAGTTTCCGAAACTGGTAAAAGTCATTTTTCTGTTTTGAATGTTTGCTATCATTTCAACAGAAGCGACTGAAATGCCGAAGTCAATTTTTTCTTTGAAAAGTTTGTTGTGTTCTTTTATTATGTTGCTAAATTCTAAAGATGCTTTTAGCGCCGGCATTTCATTTCTCATTGTCTTAGTGGTTATGGGGTGGAATATCAAAAACAAGAAATTTTGATTTTCGTAAACAACTGCTTTGAACTCTTTTGCAATAGCATTTATCTTCGTGAACAAATCCTGGATGCTTTCATTATTGCTGATTCTTGAAGTGTTTTTAACATTTAAACATAATATTGACGCCTTTAGTTTTTCTCCCTTTAAAGACAATGAGACCTCTGCCTTTACATCCGGCTCAACAAAAATCGCCTCGGATTTTTTTGGATGTGTTTTTTCTGGAGTTTTTTCTCTTCTTTTTGTGATATAGCCAATGAAATTTTTCTTGTAGCTTTTTTTAAACAAAATATAAGATGCAAATCCCAATACTACAATAATGAAAATCCAAGCCAAAGGATATTTTTTAATTACCCCTAGACCTGTGAGTTCCTTTACACTAACGACATCTCCTGTCAGCAAAACGCTTCCTGTTGCCATAACTACGCCGTCGTCTCCTTCTTTTATTTCAACATTATACTCGCCATCCGGCGCACCCAGCAAGTATTTTTTTGTTTCATTGACTTTAAGATAAACATTTATTTCAGTTGCGTTCTCACCTATTTTTACAAGAAGTGTTTTATTATAGTCAATATTTCCTGTGTTTGTTATCATAGCTGTTCTGTTTATGATTTCAACTTTTGCATCCTCTTTTGAAGATATCATAAATTTTGATTCTGTTGTAAGTTTGTTTGAAATGGCAACCACACTCCATTCGTTTGGCGCTTCATAGTAAGCAATCGGAAATTCAAATATTTCGTCTATATTGATTTCTTTTTGCTCTAATATTTTGTTGTTCTTGTTTTTTATAGTCATTATTGCAGTTGAAGAAATCTTTTCGCCTGTTTGATCATACAGAATTATTTTTCCTCTTAAACTGGTTCCCGGAACAACACTTGCATTATCCAAGAGAATTCCCAAGCTTGTTGGTATTTGCGCTATCCTGATATTTAAATCAGAGAAACCAGCATTTGATTTTTCTCCCAGTGGGTCTTTTTCATATATATTTACACGGAGCAAGTAATCTCCCGCTTTCATGTCCTTTGGTATTGTAAAACTTATGGAATATTCCCCGCTGTTAACAACATCTTGAAATGTTTGATTAAGTTTTGAATTGTTTGTTATAACATTTAATTCAACAAATCCATTTACCGATTCCCCATTTTGTTTCGTTGCTGTTCCGTGAACTGTTATTTTTTCTTCGGGATTGTAATTTGTCTGCGTTGCATTGTCAATTTTTACAGTGATTGATTTTGATATGGTGAAGCTATTTGTAAGGAAGTAATCCGCTGGATTGTCCTCAAGATAGCCCTTTATCTGACATGCGCCGCTTAAATTTCCTATGAATTTAGATATCAGCAAGATTGATTTCTCAATTTTCACAACCTCGTTCGGATTCACAGAAATTTCACTTTTTGACAATTCTTTTATTTTAGCGTCGCAAATTAGATTTAACTGAAGATAATCGTAAACACCTTTTGATGAGGTTATTGTTACTGGAAGAGTTATTTTGTCACCAAAGCTGTAAATTTCTTTTGGTTGTTCATTTACTATTAATTCAGCAGATGCGGTTGAAACCAGTAAAAATGCAAGAACTAAAGCCAAACAAAATTTTGTTGTATTAAGATAAGTTCTATTTTTCTCCTCTTTTTTCATATCTTATTTTACACCGAACTTGTTTATAAATTTTCTTGCTTTTTTCTATATTCTTCTGTAAAATTTAAAAACACCCTTAAAGTTGTTAGGTAATGGAAAAAGAGAGTTTCAAGGTTACGCCATGGGAAGTAAAGGGAGATGTTGATTATGAGAAATTAGTTAGGGAGTTTGGTGTAAAGCCAATGCCAAATCTGCCTGAAGTTTTCAACAAGAATGTTTTATTTAGAAGACATATTGTTTATGCTCAAAGAGATTTTGATAGGATACTTGATGCAATAAAAAACAAGAAGAAGTTTGTTATGATGACTGGATTAATGCCTTCAGGTAAATTTCATATAGGACATATGCTTGTTGCACAGCAAATGGCTTTTTATCAGAAGCTTGGAGCAAAGTTGTATATTGCCGTTGCTGATTTGGAGGCATACAATACAAGAAACAAGGACTTTGAAGAAATGAAAAAAGTTGCAGTGGATCAATATCTTTTGAACTACATCGCTTTGGGTTTAAGTCCTAAGAATTGTGATTTTTATTTTCAAAGCCGAAGGAGTGATAACGCAGAGAAGTCAAATGCTTATTATAGGTTAGCCACGTCTTTGTCCAGATATGCAACTTTTAACGAGTTTAGTGCAGTTTATGGCGAAATCTCTCCGGGAAAGATGGCTTCGTCTCTTTTGCAGGCGGCAGATATGTTTCACCCTCAACTTTCTGAGTTTGAAGGAAAAATACCTGTAGTTGTTCCTGTTGGGATAGATCAAGACCCTCATTTGAGAATCGCAAGGGATATTGGAGGCAGATATAAAGACAGCAAGTTCATTCAGTTAAGTTCAACTTATCACATTTTTATGCCTGGACTAAAAGGAGGAAAGATGAGTTCCTCTAATGAAAGCTCATTTATTGCAATGACGGATTCCCCCAAAGAAGTTGAAATGAAAATCAAGAAATACGCTTTTTCAGGGGGAAGAGATACTATTGAAGAGCACAGAAAACACGGAGGCGTTCCTGAAAAGGATGTTTCATATCAATATTTGAGAATGTTTTTTGAGCCAGATGATGAAAAATTAAAAAAAATTTATGATGATTACTCTTCAGGGAAAATGCTAACGAGCGAATTAAAACAGATTCTTATTGAAAAGATAAATGCTTTCTTGAAAGAGCATCAGAGAAAAAGAAAACTTGCTGAAAAAGAAGTTGGAAAGTTTTTATTAAAAAGTTGAGAATATAAATCCTTAAAAAGCGATAAAACTAAGATTTTTTTATGAGACAAGGTTTTAGTTCAAATGCATACGAAGACGGAACGCACCCAATAGCAAGAGATGTAAAAAGGGGAGATTTAGTTGAGTTAGTTTTTTCACATCCACATGATGGTGAGATTAGATGTGGTGGATACGTTTCTGGCTTTAATGATTCTCATTTGTATCTGTCGATACAACATCCTGATGTTATTTCTTCAAGACCTAGGAATATAGGTATAGGTGGTGCTATTAGTTTGCAAACTATAACAGAAT
>JACQLJ010000009.1 GCA_016234065.1 Candidatus Pacearchaeota archaeon | reverse complement strand
TACTTATTCACAGAAGTTCTTCTCAATTTACGCTTGCGCTTTTCTTTCTTCAAACGCTTTCTCTGCCACTTCCATCTCATCTGCCTTTTCTTTTTCCATCTTCTTGAGGAACGTTTCATTTGGCTCTCCTGAGACGAATGAATGAAAATCTTTGATTTGCTTTCATATCAGGACTTAGAAAAAATTTGTTTATAAATTTTGTTAAAGATTGTAAATGAGATTTTATTTTTTTTCTAATCTCTCATCCAAAGTTCCTGAACCTAAAGTAACTTGACTCATTATATCACGAAGGACTGCTTCTGCATTAGGATCAATTTGAATCTTACTCAATCTTACTAGAGGGATGTACTTTAAAAAACCACCATCTTTTAATCTTTTGTACAAACTCCAATTTTTTCTATATAACTCACTTCTTGAATCACCACGATGATTTTTCCGGTAATCTAGTAAAGGATTATCCCCATAATTTTTTGTCCTTAAAGGTATTTGGCCTAGTAATTTCCTTGCTCTTAGAAGCCCATATAAATAAGAGTCTATTTGACATAATTTTCCTCTTGATACACCAAAATAATACCGTAGGTAACAACCTAAGGGGTCAGATTTCTTGGATATTTTACTCGGGCTAGGGTTCTGAAGATTATTTTCTAATAACATCAATTTAACACATCACGAACAGATTATAAAGATTTTCAAAGCTGAGTAATTTAAGATTATATTCAATCTTTAACCTCTATTTTTATGTTGACGCTTTTTGGAATTTTAAGTTTCATTATGTTGTGCAAAACCTTTTCGTTTGCAGGCAGGTCAATCAATCTTTTGTGAATTCTCATTTCCCACTTATCAAATGTTGCTGTGCCGTTTCCACAAGGTGATTTTCTCGTCGTGATTTTCAGTTTTTTTGTGGGCAAGGGAACAGGGCCGCGAATTGTGATTCCTGCGCTTTTTGCAGTATTGCTGATAGAATTGCAAATATCATTGAGCATTCCTATGTCAGTGCTGTTTAACTTTACTCTTACATGTTGCATATGGTTTTTATTGAAAATCTGTTTAAAAAGTTTTTTATATGTTTTCCTCCTCTTTTGGAAATGCTATCTGATGTCTTAGGTTTTTTTCTTAATCTTGACACCCATTTAAATTATTTTCTAAACGAATATGGTGTTTTCACTTATTTGATACTTTTCTCTATAATCTTCATTGAAACAGGATTAGTCATTGCCCCATTTCTTCCTGGAGATACTTTGATTTTCATCGCAGGAATTCTGGCATCTCAAAAATCGCTTAATCTGATAATTCTGTTGGGAATTTTATCAACAGCAGCGATTTTAGGGGACGCTGTTAATTATTGGATTGGGAGAATTGTGGGAGAAAAATTCATGAGAAAGCACCCTAGATTTTTCAAGCCAGAGTTTTTGAAAGCCACAGAGGAATTCTACAAAAAATATGGAAAAAGCACAATAATTTTAGCAAGGTTCGTGCCTATAGTAAGAACATTCGCGCCGTGGATTGCCGGCATAGGAAGAATGAACTACTATGACTTTTCAAAATATAACATTTTTGGAGGGATTTTGTGGGTTGTGATTTTTTTGTTTGGGGGTTATTTCTTTGGAAATATTGAATTTGTAAGAAACAATCTTAACATTGTTGTTTTAATAATTATATTCATATCCCTAATCCCGTTAATAAAAAGTATCTTTGGTAAAAAACAATAATTGTAAAGTTTAAAAATAAAAGCCCCTTTAACTTTTAGAAAAGAGATGGCAACAGAAGTTTTAATTTACATTAGTTTAATCATTGGGATAGCAACAGTTCTCTCTTTTTTTGCGCGCCTGATTAAGCAGCCATCAATAATTGCTTATCTTATTACCGGGGTCTTATCAGGGCCCTTGTTCTTTGGCATTATCGGCCCTACAACTTCCTCCACTGAAATAATCCAGATTTTTTCACATATAGGAGTTACATTGCTTTTATTTATAGTTGGCTTAAGTTTGGACTTCAGGGTTTTGAAAGAAGTCGGAAGTGTTTCAACTCTCGCCGGCTTTGCTGAAATAACCGTCACAGGATTGGTTGGATTTTTGCTTGCAGTCGGCTTGGGATTTTCTTCTGTGACTGCAATTTATCTCGGAGCGGCTTTGGCTTTCTCATCCACAGTCGTTGTTGTCAAGATTTTGTCAGACAAAAAAGAAATAGATACTTTGCATGGAAAAATTGCCTTGGGAATTTTGATTGTTGAGGACTTTGTGGCTGCGATTGCGCTTATGACAATTCCATTATTGAACGATGGCGGTTCTATTTCTTATGTTTTTATACAACTATTTTATATCATAGCCCTTATCGGAGTTATATTTTTGATTTCAATTTTTGCGCTTCCAAAAGTTATGGATGTTCTAGCAAGAAATCAGGAAGTTCTTTTCTTGTTCGGAATCGCTTGGGCTTTGATAATATCCTTGCTGTTTGATAGAATGGGATTTTCAATAGAAATCGGCGCATTGATTGCAGGAATGTGTTTGGCGTCAAGCAAATACACTTTAGAACTCGGAGGAAAGATAAAACCACTAAGGGATTTCTTCGTTGTTTTGTTCTTTGTTTATTTTGGAAGCCAGCTCATAACAACACTAAATTGGGATTTGATAAAACCTGCCTTGATCTTTTCCGCATTCGTGATAATGGGGAAGCCAATAATTGTAATGACTATCTTAAGAATTTTTGGTTATAGAAAAAGAACAAATTTCCTCACCGGCTCAAGTTTGGCTCAGATAAGTGAATTTTCATTGATTTTAATTCTACTTGCATACAATCTAGGACATTTAAGCCAAGAGGTAATGAGCTTGGCTGTTTTGATTGCAATAATAACAATCGGTGTAAGCAGTTACAGCATTTATTACTCCCATAAAATCTTCAATAGATTATCAAACATATTGAACGTATTTGAAGGAAAGAGAAAAATAAGCGAAGGAAAAGAAAAAGCAAATTACGAAGTTGTATTGTTTGGCTATCACAGAATCGGCTCTAAAATTGGAGAGGCATTGAAGAAATCAAAGATTCCGTTTGTCGTTGTGGATTACAACCCCAAAGTTATCTTAGAACTCGCAAAGGAGAAAATAAACTGCATTTATGGAGATGCAGAAGACGAGGACTTTCTTGACGAATTGGATTGGAGCAAAGTCAAATTAGTAATATCAACAATTCCCGACTCTAACTCAAATCTTACAATAAAAGATAAACTTTCTCAAATTAAATCACATGCAACATTCATAGCAACCACTGAACAGCCAATGACCGCAATTGACTTTTATAAAAAAGGAATTGATTATGTAGTCATTCCTCAGCATCTTGGAGGGGACTATGTTGCTCATATGATAACAAAATTCGGAATTGACAGATCTGAATACAAGAAAAAAGGAAAAGACCACTACACAGAATTGAATAAACAGAAAAACAAAGCAAACAGTCATTTGTGATTTTGGTTTTCCATAAATTTAAATATATAATTCAACATTTTCTTACATGATTGATATAAAAAATCTTAGAGAAAATCCTCAAATCTACAAGGAAAACGCAAAAAAGAAATTCAAGGATTCTAAGATTGTTGACGAAGTTCTAAGAGTTGATTCTTTATGGAGAAGCCACAGGGTTAAGGCAGATGACCTCAGGGCTGAAAGAAATAAAATAAGTGAGAGAATAAATCAAGCCAAGAAAAACAAGCAAAATCCTTCTGCTTTGATAAAACAGGCAAAAGAACTTCCAATGAAGATACAGGAAATGGAAGAAAAGGAAAAAGAAACATATGAAGAATTAAAGAAGAAATTGTGTGAAATCCCAAATTTGATTTCTAAAAGAGTTCCGATAGGAAAAGATGAAACTAAAAATGTTGTGGAGAAAGTTTATGGAAAGCCAAAGAAAATGAAATTTGATGTAAAAAACCATGTAGAAATTGCAGAAAATTTAGGGGTAGCTAATTTTGATGATTCTGCAAGGGTCTCTGGAACAGGATTTTATTATCTTGAAGGAGATTTGGCCTTGCTTGATAGGGCATTAATCAATTATACTATAGATGTAATGGCGAAAAAAGGATTCAAATATGTTGAGACGCCTTTGATGCTTAAAGAAAAAATCATTGATCAAGTCACTGATTTAAACGACAAGAAAAATCAAATCTATTTGTTAAAAGATACTGACTTGGCCTTGATTGGAACTTCAGAACATTCTTTGATTGGAAGGTTTGCTTGGCAGGAAATAAATGAAAAGAATCTGCCAATAAGACATACATCTTATTCAATGTGTTTCAGAAAAGAAATCGGAAGTCATGGAATAGATGAAAAAGGCCTTTTCAGAACGCATCAATTCAATAAAGTTGAAATGATTGTAATTTGTTTTCCAAAGGACTCAGAAAAATTCTATGAAGAACTAAAGAAAATAACAATTGAGATTTTCAAAGGATTGGAAATTCCTATAAGAGTAATAAAAATATGTTCTGGTGACTTAGGGGATTTAAAGCACGAGCAAATTGACATTGAAGCATACTCTCCGAGGAAAAAAAACTACTTTGAATTAGGAAGTTGCAGCAATTTAACAGATGCACAGGCGAGAAAACTTGGAATTTCAACAAGGATAAAAGGAGAAAGAGTAACTCCACATACTTTGAACAATACTGCAATCGCAACTTCTCGAGCAATGGTTGCAATATTGGAAAATCACCAGCAAAAAGACGGAAGTGTAAAAATTCCAAAAGTTCTTTGGAAATATATGGGCGGAAAAAAGTTTTTGAAGAAAAATGGAAACACTAAATCAATTTAAGTTTGGAATTGCAGGAGGGATAACATTTGCCGTCTTTGTTTTATTGATAGATTTTATTTTATGGCTCACTTTGGTTCCTTTATATAACAATCTCATGTTAAGTGTTTATGGAGTTCCAGGGCTTGATGCATTTGACTTTTTCAAAATAATTATTGTTTCATTGATTCTTGGATTTCTTCTAGGATTTTTCTTTTTGTGGCTGTTTGCTTTGGTTTATAACAAATTATTATTGATAAAGGTAAAATAACCATTGCATTCCATAAATACTTTTAAAGCCCACATTGATTGATTTTTCATGAATGTTAGAACAAAAAAGCAGCATAATGATGACATTTTAAGATTAGAGACGTCTGGGGAAATAAGAGAGATAATATTAAATGAGGACTTTCTCAATCCGAAACAGATTTCTGTTCTGGTTTGCTTCAGAGGAGAAAACAGTTCTGGAATTGTTGAGCTAACTCCTGAAGAAGTGAAAAAAATACATTCAGAACTCCAATCCAAAAAGAAAGCAGTTGGAAAAGTAAAAGTGATGAAGTTCAAAAAGTGATTGCCTCGCTCATTTCATTCTTTCAGTGTTAATATAGTATTAGCAGTTAGGCATCTATTAATGACTAAAACTTCCGAGTTTCTGCATTAACAATTATTTAATAACAAACCAAAGGCAGGGCTATTTTAGCGAGCAAAGCGAGCTATTTTTGACTAAGAAAACTTTTAAAAATGATTTTCTTTAGTAAGTTTATGAAAAGATTTAATTTAGAATCTATAAAGATTTCTGAATCACCACTAAAATTGATAAGGTTTTATGCTGATGATTCAAAAGCGGTTTTTGAGCTTATTGACCGCAACAGGACACATTTATCTCAAGATGGTGATATAACTGCAGCAAAATATCAAACAATAGAAGATTTTATGAATAGTATCATAAAACCAAAAGATAAATTCAGGTTAAGAATGGGTATATGGAATGAAGAAACATTAGTTGGAAGTATAAATATAACTCCTAAAGGAGACAAGCGAGCAGAAGTTGGTTATTGGCTTGGTAAAGAATATACTGGAAAAGGATATATGACAACTTCACTTTCTGCATTAACAGATTATGCCTTATCTGATGGCTTTGATGAAGTTTTTGCCGAGGTTATAACTGAAAATGAATCTTCAATTAGGGTTCTTGTCAGAGCAGGGTATAGTGAAACAACAAAAAAAGATTCTGGGAAAAGAGTTTTTTCTAAGAGAAAAGCAGAGTGATAACTTTTAAAAATTAAGTTTTTCTAGACAATTTGTATTAAAATTTGCTCCAATGGTCTAACGGCTATGACACTAGCCTGTCGCGCAGTAAAAAGAACCAAGGTTCTTCTTACGACATCTCCTTTGCAAAAAGAAGAAAATGCGCAGAACGCTGGTGATCCGGGTTCGACTCCCGGTTGGGGCGTTCCATGGC
>JACQLJ010000011.1 GCA_016234065.1 Candidatus Pacearchaeota archaeon | reverse complement strand
GAAAAGGCTCCAGGAATTGAGAAAACAGATAGAAAAAAGAGCACAGGAAAAAACCATTGAGCAGATTTACAAAGATATCTTCAATCTTCTGGAAGCCACCTCGGGAAAAAAAACGCAGACAGACGCTGTTTCCGCATTTGAAGCCCTTGTAAGGCAAGGAAAATTCACGCAGAATCACCTGAAAATCTTAAAGGACATTATAATCGCAAAGAAAGAGTTCAGGAAAGGAAAACTTGATTCCAGGAAAGTCGATGAAGCCAGAAAAAATGCCTCCATATTAATAAGTGACATGATAGATTATTCCCAGAGGGCTGATCTTATGGGCATGGAAAAAGCCAGGATGAGGCTCAGGTATCTTAAAGACGGAAAACATGCTGTGGCTGAGTTATTGCACTGCAACTCGGCAAGCTTTCTTTTCGTTGACGGAAAAATCAAGAAGCTAACAAATGTTATTTCTGATTCTGACATGAAAGAGGTTTCCTCATGCCTCGAGCACCAGAAAACTTCAAAATCCCTAGAAATCAACCCGAGGGTTTTCGAGCTGGTAAGAAAAGATCTCGGTGAATTTGAGATAATTCTATAAAAATAATGAGTAATAAAGAGAATACTTGGCTTAAAGTTCGTAATATTAACAAGATTGAAGGAAGAACTAAGAATTTCTGGGTAAAAATAAAGAATAAAAAAACCCATTATGATGTTTTAATTGGTAAAAAGGGTAAAGAAGCACATATACATTATGGAATAAATCCTAATTTAACTATAACTTTTTTAGAAGATAGAAAAGGGGTGCAAAATATAAAACACGAATTAATTAAACCAGATGGGGAAGCAATTTCTATGGAAGACAAGACTTTTTCAGGGATGACGAAAGAATTGACTTTAAGTTATAAAGGAATTTGTAGGGGGAATGGTGAAAAAATATACCTTGGTTTAACTGAATTAAGATTGATAGAAAGTCCCGAAAGCGACAAAAAAATATAATCTAATTAAAAGTCCCTAATCTGCGACAATCTCTCACCCCAAAACACTTTTAAACCTCTTTTTTCATAACATATTGTTCCAGGACATTAAAATGCGATACATATTAAGAAATGCCAACATTAAAGTCGCCGAGAAAAGGAAGTTTGCAGATTTGGCCGAGAAAAAGGGCCAGAAAGTTCTTGCCTAGAGTGAACTGGGACGCAATTGATTCTAAAAAAAATCTCAAAGGTTTTATTTGCTACAAGGTAGGAATGGCTTCTGTTTTTGTCAAGGATAATACTGCAACTTCAATGACAAAAGGAAAAAAGATTGTCATTCCTGCAACAATAGTTGAATGTCCCCCAATGAAAATTCTCTCAATAAGATTATACAAGCACGGAGATGTTGCTAGAGAAATTCTCAATGAGAATCTTGATAAAGAACTCAAGAGAATTCTGAAACTCCCGAAATCAAAAAAGATGGATCTTCAGACACTTGATAAAAAAGATGATTTTGATGACTTAAGAGTTGTTGCTTACTCTCTGACAAAAAAAACAGGAATAAAAAAAACTCCTGACTTGGCTGAAATTGGACTTTCAGGAAATTTAGATGAAAAGATAAATTTTGTTAAAGAGAATCTAAACAAAGAATTATCTGTGTTGAATAATTTCACAAAAGGCGAACTTGTTGATTTTAGGGGCTTGACAAAAGGAAGAGGATTTTCAGGACCTGTAAAAAGATTTGGCATTTCATTAAAATCGCACAAATCAGAAAAGGGACAAAGAAGACCGGGGAGTTTGGGACCTTGGCATCCTTCAAGAGTAACATTCAAAGCGCCGCAGGCAGGGAACATCGGGATGTTCACGAGGATTTCTTACAACAGCAAAATAATTGACATAGGGAAAGCAGATAACAAAAAAGAATTTTCAAACATAAAAAATTTCGGTGACTTGCAGACAGATTACATTATTGTCAATGGAAGCGTTCAAGGTCCTGCAAAAAGACAAATTCTAGTTACAGCACCATTAAGAGAAACAAAAAAGCAATCAAAAAATAATTTTGATTTATTGGAGGTTTTAAGATGAACATTGAATTAAAAGTAGTTGAAGTTAAGCCAGAAACAAAGTTAAGTGATATATTAGGGGCAGAGGTATTAATTATTTCCGGGCAAGAGGAAATTCATCACTACAGCTATTTAGATAGAATGAAAATAAAGACGTTAAGTAGGAAGGTGGAAAATAATGGAGCGATTATTGAGACAACTTATATGGTACCAAGATTTGAGAAAATAGGTGTAAGAATATATTATGGTGAAAATTTGAAGAAAGAAAAATATGAGATAAATGCATCAGAAGATTACCCCAAACTAGACGCCAAACTAAGGGAGTTTGGAAAATAAAATGAAGTCAGATGTTTTTTCAGTTGAAGGGAAAAAATTAAAAGAAATTGAACTTCCAAATTTTTTCTCTGAAAAAATCCGTGAGGATTTGATTGCGAAAGTTCTTGAATCAAAAAAAATCATTCAGCCATATGCACCTATGCAGTATGCAGGAATGCTTTATTCCGCAAGTGGAAAAATAAGGCACAAAAGACACGCATGGAAAATCAGCTATGGAAGAGGCATGTCAAGAGTTCCAAGAAAAATAATGAGTAGAAGAGGTTCGCAGTTTCAATGGGTTGGTGCAACAACACCACATACAAGAGGAGGTAGAAGAGCGCATCCACCAAAACTTTTACATATCTTGAAAAGAAAAAAAATGAACAAAAAAGAAATTAATTTAGCGCTTGTTTCAGCATTAAGCGCAACAGCAAATGAAAAGGAAGTAAGAAAGAAATATTCAAGATTAAGAGATATTGAAATAAAAAATCTTCCATTCATAGTTGAATCAAGAATATTATCATTGAAAACAAAAGAATTAATTGAAGTGTTAAAAAAAATTCTTGGGGAAAAGGTCTTTGATGTTGGAATTAGAAATAAAGATGTAAGAACTGGAAAGGGAAAAATAAGAGGAAGAAAATACAAAGAAAATGCAGGATTACTAATTGTTACTGGAAAAAATGAAAAAATGAAGACAAAAATGTTTGATGTTGCTAATACGAATAATCTCGGTGTTCTTGATTTAGCAGAAGGGGGACAGGGAAGAATAACTATTTACACAGAACAGGCAATTAATGAATTAAAAGAGAGATTCAATAATCCTTCCAAAATTGGACAAATTAAAGAAGGAGGAAGATTAAAATGATAAAACCAATTGCATTAGATATTGAGACATCTGGATTAGACAAGGTAAATTGTGGTATATGGCAGATAGGCGCTGTTGACTTGAACACAATGGAGGAATTCATTGAGGAAGCAAGAATTGACGACGATGATTCAGTTGAAGAGGATTCATTAAAAGTAATCGGAAAAAGTGAGAAAGAACTGAGGAATAAAGAAAAGCAGTCGCAAGAAGAATTACTGAACAAGTTTTTTAGATGGATGGAATCCAGAAAGATAAGAAATGTTTTATGTCAAAACCCACAATTTGATGTTGCATTAATTGAAATAAAGGCAAACAAATATGGATTGAAAAAAACTTTTCAACACAGGGCATTTGATTTACACAGCATCGCGCAGACATTATATTCTATATTTAATAAAAAATTATTGTTAAGAAACGGAAAAGATACAGATGCAATGGAAAGCAACATGAACCTAACAAATATACTTAATTTCTGCGGGCTTCCTGAAGAGAGAAGAATAACACACAGCGGAGAAATACTGAAAGAAGGTAAACCTCACAATGCCTTAGAGGATGCAAAATTGGCTGCGGAATGTTTTTCAAGAATTATAGAAGGAAAATCTGTTTTTCCAGAATATTTTAAATTTGAAGTCCCGGAGGTTTTAAGAAAATGAATCTAAAACCAATAACAACAGAAAAGGCAGTAATGCTTATTGAATCACAAAATGTTTTGATATTTGAAGCAGAAAGAAATGCAACGAAAGAGCAAGTGAAAAAAGAAATTGAAGATATTTTTAAAGTGAAAGTTGAGAAAGTCAGAACAATGATTAAAGGAAACAAAAAACATGTTTATGTTAAATTAAAAAAAATCTCGCCGGCAATTGACATCGCGACGAAGTTAGGAATAATATAATGGCAAAGCTCAAATTAAAAATTTTCGTGTTTACTATATAAAATGGCAAAAAGAATAATATCACAGGCAAGAGGGCATGGAAGCGGAACTTACAGAGTTAGAAGAGCTGCATTCAAATACAGAATGAAATACCCTTCTCATCTTGAAGGAAAAGGGAGGGTTGCAAAACTAATAAATTCTCCAGGACACACTGCGCCAATAGCAAAGATAAATTATGACAAAGGAGTTTTTTTTATTCCTGCATTCAGAAAAATGAATGAAGGCCAAGAAATAAATTTTGATTCAAAAGAGGTAAAAGATGGAGACATAATGAAGCTTGGAGACATCCCAATAAAAACAAATATTTATTGCATAGAATCCTCGCCAGGAGATGGAGGTGTATTCATAAAAGCAGGTGGCACATCTGCTAGTATCAGCAAGATAGTCGGCGAAGAAATTTATGTGATGATGCCTTCAAAAAAAGAAAAAGCATTCAATAAAAATTGCAGGGCTGTTATAGGAATAATTGCAGGAGAAGGAAGATTGGAAAAACCATTTGTAAAGGCAGGTAGAAGGTATTACTTGATGAAAACAAAAGGAAAATTATGGCCAAGAACATCTCCAATAAAAGTAAACGTTATTGATCATCCTTTCGGTTCTGGAAGAGGTAAAAATCCTAAGAGAAAAACAGCGAAGAGAAATGCTCCTCCAGGAAGGAGAGTAGGACATTTGAGACCGAGAAGAACAGGAAGGAAAAAAAGATAAAAAATAAAATGAAAAAACAAACTTCAGGAAAAGAAAAAAGATAAAATGGAAACAACAGAAAAAAAACAATTTACATACCGAGGGAAAAAAATTGAAGAACTCAAGGCAATGGATATTAGAGAATTTGCAAAATACTTAAAAGCGAGGCCTAAGAAATTTGTTTTAAGGCATTTCCAAGAAATTGAAAATTTTGTTTATGAGGCAAAGGAAAAAATTGCTAAGAACAAACCAGTAAAAACACACAAGAGGGATTTAGTGGTTGTGCCATCAATGATAGGAATGAGAATTCAGATTCACTATGGAGGAGGATTTTTACCAATAGAGGTAAATGAAGAAATGCTTGGGCATAAATTTGGAGAGTTTGCCCCAACAAGATCAAGAATAAAGCATGGAAAAGCAGGAATCGGTGCAACAAAAGGAAGCAAAGCACAATCCAAAAAATAAAAATGACACTTGAAAAACAAAAAGTAGAGGTTGAAGATAAAGAGCAAGATAGTAAGAACCGGGCTGAAAAAAATCAAGCCGAAGTCCAAGAAAAAAAAGAAAGTCAGAATTCTTCTGAAAAAAATAAAGAAAAAAAGATTGTGAAAAAGAAAACAGAAGCGGTAGTGAAAGGGGTCTCTCTTCCAATTTCAACTAAAACAGCCGCGGCTGTTTGCAAATTCATTAAAGGAAAAGAAATACAAAAAGCAATTAAAGAACTTCAGCAAGTTGCTATTTTGAAAAAAGCAGTTCCAATGAAAGGAGAGATTCCACATAGAAAAGGAATTATGTCGGGAAGATATCCAAAAAAAGCTGCAAGTGAATTCATAAAGTTGCTGAAATCACTTTCTGCAAATGCGAATATGAATGAAATAGAAAACCCGATGATAGTCAGGGCATTTACAGGAAATGCTTCAAGACCTTTTGGAAAAAGAGGAAGAGTCAGAAGAAAAAGAACCCATGTAACAATTTTCGCTGAGAGAAAACTAGAGGTTAAGAAGTAAGATGGAAAAACAAATTGATGTTAAACCTGTAAATAGTAAAGAAGATTTAGAAAAATTAGCTAGAGGAACTCCAGTCATAGTAGTTTTAATTTCAAGAGGCAGTACAGTTTTTAATGGATATGATAAAAATACAAACCAAGTAATGTTTATTGATAGGGCGAATAGAGAAGATAATGAAATTGCTGAATTATCTTGTAGAATAAATGGCCTAGAATTTTATGATGGAGAAATTCATATCTGTGGGGCATATTCACTTAACTCTATTGATAAAAAATCAGACAGATATGAAGAATCAAGTAAAATACTAGATAAGGCAGGAATGTAAAATGAAAAATAAAACTTCAGGAGAAATTTCATAATGGAAGAAAGAAAAATCGTAAAACTGAAAAAAGATGAATATGAAGTAAGAGAATATATAAAACGTAATCTAGGGAAAGGCAGAATAAGTAAAATCAAAATAGATTACACTCCTGTCGGAGAAAAAGTTGTAATTTTTACTAGCAAGCCCGGGATGATTATAGGAAGGGGCGGAGAAAAAATTGAAGAACTGACGCAAACACTGAAGAAAAAATTCACTCTAGAAAATCCCTACGTTGAAATAAGCCAAGTAACAGAACCAGAATTTGACGCACAGATAATGTCAGATGAAATTGCATTGGCGATTGAGAATCTAGGTCCATTGAAATTCAAAGTCATAGCTTACAAAACATTGCAAAAAATAATGGATAAGGGAGCACTAGGGGCTGAAATAAGATTGAGTGGAAAACTCCCAGGAGCAAGAGCTAAGTCATGGAGATTTAGCCAAGGATATCTTAAAAAAACAGGCGACAGCGCAAAAGTAGTTGAAAGGGCAAAATCAGTGGCGCAAACAAAGCCAGGGACGATTGGAGTAAAGGTAAGCATTCTGTCGCCAAACGCTTTTTTGAAAGATAAGATATTGATTGATGATGAATTAATAAAAAAAATAAAAATCAAGCAAGAAGATGTAGAAAACAAAGAAAATGCTAAACCTACTAAATTAAAGAAACCCAAGGAGAATAACAATGGTTAAAACAAATGAGCTAAAAAATCTGAGCAAGCAAGAGAAAGAAAAGAAATTGGCAGAATTAAAATTAGAACTGTTAAAGTCAAGGGTGAAAAACTCAAAAACCAGCTCAAAAACAAAAGAAATCAAAAAAATAATAGCTAGAATACTTACACTAAATAAAACTTCAGGAGAAATTTCATAAACTAAAATGAGAACATTTGGTATAATAAAAAATAGGGGTTTTTCATAATGGAAATATGTCCAAAATGCGGCTTGCCAATGCAAGCATGCGTATGCGAGCAAATAGTAAAAAGCACGCAGAAAATAAATATAACACTTGAAAAGAAAAAATATGGAAAGATAGTTACAATAATAGCAGGATTTGACAAAGGAATTGATATAAAGAAAATAGCAAAAGGGTTGAAGAATGAGCTGGCATGCGGGGGAACATTTCATGAAAACTCAGTTGAATTACAAGGAGACCACTCAAAAAAAGTTAAAGCAGCATTAATAAAACTAGGATTTTCAGAAGATTCAATAAGCAACTAAAATGAAAAACCAAAAAAAGAAAATAAATGAAAAAAATAACAAAGATCTAGCTATGACTTCAAAAAATATATGTGATGATGAAAAATGTCCTGTTCATGGCTCACTGAGAACCAGAGGAAGAACATTTCAAGGAGTAGTTATTAAAAAACTCCCTAAAAGAGTTGTTATAACTTTTGAACAAACAAGATATGTAAAGAAATATGAAAGATACAGAAAAACAAGGACGAAGATTCACGCAAGATTGCCAGAATGTATGAATGAACAAATCAATATTGGGGATTTAGTCAAAGTAACAGAATGTAGGCCACTAAGCAAGATAATTCATTTTGTAGTTAATGGTAAAATAACTCAAGGGGATAAAAAATGAAAGCAATAACAGCAAAGGCAACTAATGCATTAAATCTTGGTGCAGAACTTGTAGTTGCAGACAACAGTGGAGGAAAAATAGCAAGATTAGTCGGAGTTAAAAGAGGAAAAGGAAAAAAAGGAAGACAAGTTTCAGCAAAAATAGCTGATTGGGTAAAAGTCAGCATCAGAAAAGGAGATCCTGAAATGAAAGGAAAGGTCTTTGATGCAGTCATAATAAGGGTGAAAAAACCATACAGAAGATTAAACGGAGAAAGGGTTTCATTTGAAGATAATGCGTTAGCAATATTAAAAGATGACAAAGGTAATCCAAAAGGAACCCAGATAAAAGGAGTCGCAGCGAGAGAAGTAATGGAAAGATGGGCGCAAGTTGGAAAAATCGCGCAATCAATTTACTAAAATGAAAAAAAACTTTTCAAAATTTTGGAAATCAAGCAAACAGCCGAGAAAGCAGAGGAAATACTTAGCAAATGCTCCGATGCATTTAAAGAAAAAATTCATGAGCGTTAACCTCCAAAAGGACTTAAGAAAAAAATATGGAAAGAGAAATGTCTCAGCAAAGAAGGGAGATAGAGTGAAAATTATGAGGGGAAAATTTAAAGGAAAAGAAGGAAAAATAGTTGAATCACTTTTCAAAAAGTCAAAAATAATAGTTGAAGGCGTGCAGGTTTCAAAAAGAGATGGCTCAAAAGCCAACGTGAAGATTCAACCATCAAATCTTCAGATAATTGAATTAAACATGGAAGGAAAGCGCGCTGATGTTTTGAATAAAGCACCAAGCGAAAAGGTTAAAACACCTAAAAGTCCAAAAAAAATGGAGAATAAAAATGCATCTTAAAAGACAGGAAGTTCCTAAGAATTGGCCAATACCGAGAAAAGGGACTGTTTATGTAGTAAGACCCAAATCTAAAATAGAAAAAGGGATTCCAATTCTAATAATACTCAGAGATATCTTAAAAGTAACTCAAAATAGAAAAGAAACAAAAAGAGCGATAATGCTGAGACAGGTTTTGCTTAACCAAAGACCGATAAAGAACGACAATCAAAACACTTCTTTATTTGATATAATCACACTGGTTGATTCAAAGGAGAACTACAGGGTTGAATTAACAAGCAATGGAAAATTCACACTAAATAAAATAAGCGACAATCAAACCATGAGAAAAATTGCCAAAGTCATCAATAAAAAAACCCTGAAAAAAAATAAAACCCAATTAAACTTAAGCGACGGAAATAACTTTTTGTCAGACGTCAATTGCAAAACAAACGATTCTTTGGTGATTAACCTTAAGGAAATGAAAATAGAAAAATGTCTTTCGCTAAAAGAAAAAGCGTATGCATATGTCACTGATGGAAAACATGCTGGAAAAAAAGGAATAATAAACAAGATAGATGAAATAAATAAAGTCGCTGAATTGGATTCTAAAGACGGCAAAGTCAATGTTTTAATCAGGCATCTTATGGTAGTGGAAAAGATGGAATCTGATATTCAGCAAAACAAAATTTTAGGAGAAAGTTCATAATGACAGAAGTCAAAATAAAAAACACGGAGTTTTTCACAATGAATAAAAAAATGGAAATGGAAAAAATTGTTCTTAGCGTCGGGGCAGTAGGAGATAAATTGGAAAAAGGAGTAAAGTTGCTATCACTTATAACAAAAAGAAAACCTGCAAAAATCATGTCCAGAAAAAGAATCCCAAATTTTGGAGTAAGACCGAATCTAGAAGTCGGGGCAGTCGTAACAATAAGAAAAAATATGGATGAGATACTTAAAAGAATGCTAACTGCAATTGACAATAAATTAAGAAAAAAACAACTAAGCGAAAACAACTTTTCTTTTGGAATAAAAGAATACATTGAAATTCCGGGAATGGATTATCATAGAGACATAGGAATTATGGGATTAGATGTGACTGTTGTATTCAAAAGAGACGGAAGAAGGGTAGCGTTAAGAAAAATAAAGAGAGGAAAAATTCCGAGAAGACAGAAAATCACCAAGGAAGAAATAATAAAATTTATGGAGGAAAAATTTCAAACAAAATTTGTTTAAAATGACAGCAAGTGATTGGAAAAAAATACTGAAGCAACTAAGAAACAAGCCGTCTGTAATGGAAAAATTCATTAGACACAATAAGCCCAAGGAAAGAAAAACAGGAATAGCAGCGAAAAAATGCGAGAGGTGTGGCAGATACGGGGCACACATAAAATCCTATGGTTTGAATTTATGCAGACATTGTTTTAGAGAGATAGCGGAGGAAATCGGATTCACAAAATACAACTAAAATGGCACAAGATACAATTGCAGACGCATTGAACATGATAAAGAACGCCAAGAAGGCAGGCAAGAGTGGTGTTTCTATAAAAAGGGTCTCAAACTTGCTGATAGAAATATTAAAAATAATGAAACAAAAAGGCGCGATAAAAAAATACAAGATAAATAGCAAAGAAAACGAAGTTGAAATCACGATTTTAGATTTGATTGAGTGTAAAGCGATAAAACCAAGATTCACGACGACAAAAAGCATGCTAGAAAAATATGTAAGAAGATATCTTCCTGCCAGAAATATTGGCACAATAATCATTTCCACGAGCAAGGGACTCATGAGTCATGAAGATGCGTTGGAAAAAGGGCTAGGGGGAAGCTTGATAGCTTATTTTTACTAAGATGACACAAACACTGGATATAAAGTTAATAAAAGATAGAGAAGACCTAAAAAATCTTCCTTTAGGAAGTATTGTTAAATTAAATATTGGGGATGAAACATATTTAGCCGTATACAAAAAAGGCGAAATTAAATTATGGATAGACACTAGTAGAATTTGGAGAAGAATTACAGGTGGCCCTACTTATAGATTTGCTATAAAACGAAGTGATAACAGAATTATATTTACAGAACTTAGGGCTCAAGATTTAGTAATTTACGGGGGAGAAATATATTTGCCATCAGAATTCTCAGACCCAAAATATCCGGCATGGAGAAAAGTTGACTCAAATTCTTTGTATGGTCAAAACATAAATAAAAAATTTGCTCGGGTGGGTTTATAAAATGAAAAAAGAAATTTTCAAAGAGATAATTATTCCTGAAGGAGTTGAAGCATCTTTAGAAAGAAATAAAATTTCCATCCATGGAAAAGAAGGAGGATTAGAAAGAAGATTCAATGTAAAAAATATCTCTTTCAAAAAAGAAGGAGAGAAAATTATAATTGGGAACAAAAAAGCAACAAAAAAGGAGAAAAAAATGATAAACACAATAGCTGCCCATATCAACAACATGATTAAAGGGGTTCAAAGAAAGTTTGAATATAAACTAAAGATTTGCTCAAGTCACTTCCCAATAACAGTTGAAGTGCAAAAGGAAAAAGTCACAGTAAAAAATTTTCTGGGTGAAAAAATTCCCAGAGTTTCAAAATTACCTAAAGACGCTGATGTTGAGGTCAAAGGAGACATAATAATAGTAAAAGCAACTGACAAAGAAGTCGCAGGACAAACATCAGCTGAGCTAGAAAGAGTTACAAAAATTAGGAATAGAGACAGAAGGGTCTTTCAGGACGGCATTTTCATAACCGAGAAGGATGGTGTAAAAATTTAAAATGTCTAAACTAAAATTTTACAGAAGAACTTACAATAGATATGGCAAACTTGGGATGAGAAGGAAAAAGAAAAGGGTGTGGAGAAATCCTACTGGAAGGCATAATAAGATGAGGGAGAAAAGAAGAGGTTACATGCCTATAGTTAGTATTGGCTACAAAAAAAACTTGGATTTTCAAAATACTTTTAATGGAAAGAAAATTGTTTTTGTAAGAAACATGGCTGATTTAAAAAAAGTAGGTAAAAACGAAGTAGCAACGCTGGCAAAAATTGGAAGAAAGAAAAAAATAACCATAGCGAAAAAAGCAAAAGAATTGGGTATAAATATCAGCAACCTAAAAACTGAAAAGTTTCTAAAAAACTTGGAGAGAAAAGATGAACCTAAATAAGAAAAAGGAACTGGCGGCTAGGACATTTAGGGTAGGAAAAGAAAGAATTGTCTTCATAGAATCAAGAATGAATGAAATAAAAGAAGCAATAACAAGGCAAGATATAAAGGATTTAGCAAATGAGGGGGCAATCATTCTAAAAAACAAAAAAGGCACAAAGATAAAAGAAAAAGGAAGGAAAAATAGAAGTGTTGGGAATGTAAGAAAGAGTATTAATGACAGAAAAAGGAGATATATGATATTAACAAGAAAGCTTAGAAATTATATTAAAGAACTTAAAAAAAATGGGAAGATATCAAGAGAAAATTATCTTGATATAAGAAAAAAAATCAGAAACAGATTTTTCAGAGATAAAAATAACTTAAAAGAATACTTGTCAGAAGTTAAAAAAGAATAAATCTTAAAATATCAAAAATGAAAACTCAAAAACGAAGAAGAAAAGAATTCAAAACAGATTATAGCAAAAGATTGAATTTGTTAAAAGGAGAGAGGCCGAGGATAGTCCTAAGAAAAACAAACAGATATGTTATTGGGCAATATGTTACAAGCAAGGAAACTCAAGATAAAGTTGAAATTGGTTTGACATCAAAAGACCTGCTTAAATATGGTTGGCCTAAAGAATTTTCAGGCAGCTTGAAATCAAATCCTGCCTCTTACTTAACAGGATTTTTGATGGGTAAAAAAATCTCAAAAACAAAGAAAGAAGTTCCCATATTTGATATTGGCATGACAATGGCGATAAAAAAATCAAAGATTTATTCTTTTTTAAAAGGAGTTGTTGATGCAGGAGTTAAAATACCACATGATAAAAGTATTTTCCCAGAAGAATCAAGAATATCAGGCAAAAATCTTAAAAAAGATTTTTCCGCTGACTTTGACAAGATAAAATTAAACATAGAAAAAAATGAATGAAAAAACTTTAGGACAGAAGGAAAATTCGGAGAATAAAACGGAAGAATCCAAATCAGCTGAAATAAGACAAGAAAATAATAAGACAAATGGGGAGGTTTCAAGTGGAAAAATTATTGGATGGGAACCGAAAACAAAGCTTGGAATGGAAGTCAAATCAGGAAAAATAAAAAACATTGATGAGATAATTAATGGCAAAAGGAAAATACTTGAAGAAGGAATAGTTGATTCCCTAATCAATTTGAAAAGTGATTTATCAAATATAGGTCAGGCAAAAGGAAAATTTGGGGGCGGGAAAAGAAGAGTATGGCGACAAACACAAAGGAAAACAAAGGAAGGGAATATCCCTCAATTCTCAACTTTCGCAATAATTGGCGATGAAAACGGACATGTGGGTGTCGGTGTCGGAAAAGCCAAAGAAACATTACCAGCAAGAGAAAAATCAATAAGACAAGCAAAATTAAACGTGATTAAAATTGTTAGGGGTTGCGGAAGTTTTGATTGCTCATGTAAAGAGCCGCACAGCATACCCTTCAAAGTTAACGGAAAATCAGGAAGCATAAGATTGACTTTAATTCCTGCAGCACAAGGAACAGGATTAGTCGCTGCAAGCGAATTAAGAAAAGTTTTGAAACTTGCAGGAATAAAAGATGTTTACACGAGAACCAGCGGGAAAAAAAGAACAACATTCAACTTAGTAAAAGCATGCATTGATGCTCTTTCAAAAACAAACAGAAAATGATATGTATAATAAGAATCCGAGGAGAAGTTGGATTGAACAAAAATGTAGTGGAAACTTTGAATAGAATGAGATTGAAAAGAAAATATTCTTGCGTAGTTTTAAGCCCAACAAAAGAAAATCTTGGTATGATCAAAAGAGTCAAGGACTATGTGGCATATGGAGAAATCAGCAGTGAAATTTTCCAGGAACTCATTGCTAAAAGAGGGCAGTTAATAGACAAAAAAAAGAAAGTTGATTCAAAGAAAGCTATTGAAGAAATAATTAATGGTGTGAAATATGAAGAGTTAAATCTAAAACCATTTTTTAGATTACACCCCCCTAGAAAAGGAATCAAAAGCAAACTTTATTTCCCACGAGGGGTTTTGGGAAATCACAAAGAGCATATTGGTAAATTATTAGTGAGGATGTTGTGAAATGAAAAAAACAAAGAAAAGAAAAAGATCGACGAGAATGCATGGAAGAGGAATGGGTACTCACGGGTATGGTTCAAGAAAGAAACACAAGAAATCCGGACACTATGGTGGCGGAGGAATGAGTGGCTCTGGAAAACGTGCAGATCACAAAAAGACATTAGTGCAAAAGTTATACGGGCACGGCTATTTCGGAAAGCAAGGAATAACAAGCAGAGGCACAAAAAAGGACAAAAGAAAAAGAATAAATCTCTCTGACATTGAACTCAATCTTGAAAGATATGTTAAGCAAGGGGTTGCAAAAAAAACAGGAAAAGGTTTTGAAGTAAATTTAAGCAGTTACAAGATTCTTGGCGAAGGAGAAGTAAAGCAAAAACTATTAATAAAAGCCCTCTCTGCTTCTAAGTCAACGATTGAAAAAATTAAGGAAAAGGGCGGAGATATAACTCTTCTAGATAAGAAAAGAATAATTTAACTGATTTTTTCTTATTATTTATGTTGGATTTAAAAATTAAACTGCAATATCCTTAAAGTATGTGCCAAAAACGTTTAAAAACAACTTTCAACATTTAAAAAAATGGATTTGAGAAATCTTATAACTTATATCCCTGAAGTAAGAAAGCCAGAAGAAAAAAAGCTCAGTTTTAATACAAAACTTAAATGGACGTTAATTGTTCTTGTGGCATTTTTCATATTAGCAAATGTTTCCCTCTTTGGATTGAGCAATAACGCGCTTGACAGATTTGAATATCTTGCAATAATTCTTGGAACTGATTTCGGAAGCATAATTTCTCTCGGAGTGGGACCTATAGTCATGGCATCAATTATTTTGCAGCTGCTGACGGGTTCAAAAATCCTAGACATTGAAACAACTACAGAAGAAGGAAAAAGATTTTATCAGGGAGTGCAGAAAGTTCTGATTCTTTTTTTCATAGTATTTGAAGCAATGGTTTATGTTTTGATGCAGGGACTGGAAGCATCTCCTGGTTTTACTTCTATTTTAATATTGCAACTTATACTCGGAGGTTTGGCAATTTTTTATATGGACGGAGTTGTAAACAAATGGGGATTTGGCTCAGGAGTCAGTTTGTTTATTGGAGCAGGAGTAAGCTGGAGATTAGTTACAAGCGCATTCCAATTCATAAATCAGCAAGGAGAAAATTGTTTGGCTGATTTTGGAAATACTGCATGTCCTGGAAAAGTTCTTGTCCTTATTGAGTCAATAATAAACAGATTACCTATTGAATTTTGGTCTGCGCTTTCAGCAGTGGTTATAACATTGATAATATTTTTGATGGTTGTTTGGGCTCAATCGTTAAAAGTTGAAATTCCGTTATCATTAAGCAGAATAAGGGGCTATGCAATAAAATATCCTTTGCAATTTTTCTACGCTTCTGTTATTCCAGTAATTTTGACAGCTGCTTTAGTAGCGAACTTGCAACTTTTTGCAGGGATGTTTGAAAATGCGGCCAATCAATGTCTTCTAGATAGTTGCACGACTTTCCAGAAATTCTCAACAAATCTTGGATTCTTGGGAAAATTTGTCAACGGACAGCCAGTATCTGGATTGGCTTTTTGGATTGGTTCAACAAATGTGTTGGATTTGCTTATTAGGGGAGGTTTTAGAATGGTTTACTTACTCCAAGGATTGACCCATGTTTTATTTTTTGTATTTTTCTCTACATTATTTGCAGTCCTATGGGTAAAGACATCAGGAATGGATGCAAAGTCAATGGCACATAAAGTAAGCGCTTCTGGACTTCATATAACAGGGTTCAGGCAAGATCAAAGAGTTCTTGAAAGCATCTTTGAAAGATATATAATTCCGTTGACAGTCATGGGGGGAATAGCAATTGGGTTTTTAGCATCAATAACAAATCTTCTCGGCGCTTTGGTTTCCGGGACCGCAATTCTTCTTGTTATAATGATAATGTATCAGTTTTTCCAGAACATTGCAAAACACGAGGCAGAAATGAATCCTGCAATGAGAAATGTATTCGGCGGTTAATTAAAACTTAAAAATTTTTCGCAAAGCTCCAACTTCTTTGCCAGCGAGCCAAACTCTCAACCTTCAAGAACGGCGCGTACCCCGAGATTGGAACCCCAGTCGAAAGGACCCCCGTAGCAGTTCAGATCAGCCTCATCAGAGCCGGCATAGAACCTAGCGACCGAACCATTTTCTGGAGCCCAGAAATATAAATCTCCCTTCTCGACATTTTTTCTTGGCAATCCTTGACTTGTATGGTTATTTAACCAAGAGTCCAATGAAATTCCAGGGGTTCTGTCTTCCATAAGAGTATCATCATCAAGCTTTTCAGCTTTTGTTTTATTTTCTGTAAGTATATACATGCCGTCTTCTCTTTTTTCAAAAAGAGCATCAATCCATTCAGCTCTCCATGGACTTCTCACTTGAGTTACTTCATTGTAAAGTTTAGGATTATTTTTTCTGACATAATTTAAGAATTCCACAAATTCAATTGGTGTTGGCATTCTACTTTTTTGCATTTTCAATCCTGCATGAGCTTCATTCCAACTTTTTCCAAGCAAAGTTCTTTGTCTTGCAACGTACAATCCTGAAGGAAGTTGAACATAATCTCTTTCCAAGTCAACGCTTTTTGATTGGTGTAATTTATACGGAACCCCCATTCTTTCAAGATCTTCCATTACACTATCGCTTACTTCAATTATTGGTGCCATAATATTTTCAAAAATAACCTATTT
>JACQLJ010000008.1 GCA_016234065.1 Candidatus Pacearchaeota archaeon | reverse complement strand
TAATTTCTTTTACACCATCTTTCAATTCTTCTATGTCTCTTTTAATATTTTTGAAGCTGTTTATTATTTTTCTTTCATCCATAACATTTTTTTATAATTTCATATAAAAAGATTTGTGAATCACAAAATCTGTAATGTTCAAGTAGTAATTTTTTACCTTCATAATTCTTTTAAATAATTACTTGAATAATATTATATGAAGGTGTTAGTAACAGGAGGGAGCGGATTTATCGGCAGTAGCTTTATAAGATATCTTCTCACAGACCCACAAATTAGTAAAAATATTTCTCTAATCAACTTGGACAAGATAAGTTATGCTGGTAGGGGTAAAAACATAGAACATATGGGGCTTTCTGAAAATGAAAATTACAAATTTATTAAAACAGATATCTGCGATTTTGAATCAGTAAGTCAAATAATTTTTACAGAACAACCAGAGATGGTTTTTAATTTTGCTGCAGAAAGCCATGTTGATAGGAGCATAGAAGAGTCCGATGTTTTTGAGAAGACAAATTTTTTAGGGGCATGCAACCTTTTCAAATCCTCTCTAAAAAATGGTATCAAAAAACTTGTCCAAATTTCCACTGATGAGGTGTATGGAAACATAGAAAATGGGAGCTTTTCAGAAAATTCAAATCTTAACCCCTCTAGTCCCTATTCTGCAACAAAAGCAGCTGCGGATCTTTTTGCGTTATCTCTATTCAAAACCCACAATATGCCAGTTATTATCACAAGAAGTGCGAATAATTATGGACCTTATCAATTCCCAGAAAAAATCCTTCCATTGTTTATAACTAATTTAATAGATGGGAAAAAAGTTCCCTTAATGTTTTCAGAAGAAAATCCAGGCCTGAACGTAAGGGACTGGCTTAATGTTATTGACAACTGCAGAGCAATATGGTTTGTTGCTAATAACGGGAGATTGGGGGAAATATATAACATACCTGGAGAAAACGAATTAACTAATATAGAAATCACAAGAATGCTTTTAAATCATTTTAATTTTGGCGATGAAATGATTGAAAAGATACCACACAGAAAGGCGCATGATTTTAGATATTCTGTTAAAGGAAATAAACTGAAAGATCTTGGATTTGAACATATGCACAAAAATCTGAAAGAGGAAATAATAAACTTAGTGGAGTGGTACAAAAACAATCAGGAATGGTGGAGGCCATTAAAAAAATGAAATCAAATCATAGATTTTCATTCATTCGCCACAAAGAGTGTGCCAAATGAAAGGAGTGATTTTAGCAGGAGGAACAGGAAGCAGAATGTATCCATGCACAAAAGTGACTAATAAACATCTTCTGCCGGTTTACAACAAACCAATGATTTACTATCCGTTAAAGACATTTATTGATGCAGGAATAAAAGAGATATTGATTGTCTCTGGCCCAGGACACTCAGGACATTTTGTAAATCTTCTTGGTTCTGGCAGAGAATTTGGTGTGAAGTTAAGTTATGAAATACAGGATGAAGCAGGAGGAATAGCGCAAGCAATTGGATTAGCGGAGAATTTCACAGATAAAGAGCCATTTGCAGTAATACTAGGAGACAATATTTTTGAAGACAGCATAAAAGAAGATGTAAAAAATTTTGGATATTCTATGATAAACCAAAAAAAATGCAAGATTTTTCTGAAAGAAGTTGGCTTGAAGGCAGCCAAAAGATTTGGAATAGCAGTTGTTGAAGGAGATAAAATTATTTATGTTGAAGAAAAACCAGAAAATCCTAAGTCAAATTTAGCAATGACTGGATTATACATGTTTGATTCAAGTGTATTTGAAATCATAAAAAATCTTAGACCTTCAGCAAGAGGGGAATTGGAAGTTACTGATACTATTGCAGAATATGTCAAATACAGGAATTGCTTCTATACAATAATGAATGGTTTTTGGAGTGATGCCGGGACATTTGAAAGCATGAACAGGGCAAGCAATCTAGTAAGAGCCAAAGAAATGATTGAAGACGACTATTGGAGCGACAACGATGATTTTGCAGAGACATTCAAATTTCCTTCTAAGGAAGATAACCCATCAGACATAATTGAAAAACTATCTCAATTGTCAAAAAAGCAATCAGAAATTCTTGACTATATTTCTAAGAAGAAATGAAGAGAAACTTAATTAAAAATTAATAGTTATATAAATTTAGAAAAAACACTTTTAAATTTTATGAAACTAAATTACTATTGTTTTTATTCCAGTCAATCGTTTTTTTCAAACCTTCTTCCAAGCTAGTTTTTGGCTGCCAGCCAAGTTTAAAGATTTTTGAAATATCTGCAGCAAAATGTCCCGGCTCAATAACTTTTCTTTCAGGAGGATAAGGAATGATTCTTATTTCCCCTTTTCCCGCAATATTTACAATCATCTCAGCTAATTTCTTTATTTTAACAAGATTATTTCCGATTGATTTTTCCATTCCTTCTTTTCCAACGCAGCATCCAAGATTGAAAACCTCCCTGTTTAATTCTGATTCAACTATTAACAAAAAAGCATCAACAACATCATCAACATGGTTAAAATCCCTCAATGATTCTCCCCCTCCCCATAATTCAATCGCCCCATCTGCCAAAGATTTTTCAATAAAAACAGGCACCACTGCACCAGATTTTGAATTTTGTTTTAGCCCATAAGTATTTGTTAATCTTATGCTATTTATTTTTATGTCAATCCCTTGCTCACGCAGAACATTATTTACAATCATGTGATATGATTCTGCAGCATTTTTACTTATTGACTGGTAATCAGTCAAATTTTTTGGAAGATGGCTTTCTTTTACAGGTAAATCATCAAAAAGCACTTTCCCATATTGGTCTCTTGTTCCAGCGAAAATGATTTTAAGTTTTTTGTTTGGATTTTCAATCATCACTTGACGGCATGCTTCAAGGAAAAAAACCTGAGAGATAAAATTTATTTTAGTATCAAAATCAAGCTCTTTCTCACCTAATTTAGTGTGTTTTACACATCCAGCAAGGTTAAAGATTATATCTGATCTTTTTATAAGAGATTTCATCTTATCTGTATTTTTTATATCCCAGTCAGAACCATGATAAACTTCAAGAATTTCTTTGTTTTTTATTTCAGAAATATTGTTTAAACTTCCACCTAATCCATCAACAAGTGAATCCACAATTATGATTTTTTGGGGTTTTGATTGAACCAATCTTATTGCTAAGTTACTTCCAATGAATCCAAGTCCGCCTGTAATCAAAATGGTTTTATCAGAAAAATAGTTTGATTCCATTTTTTAATTCCTATTATTTATAACCTTGAACAGAAGAACTGTTTCTTTTATGTTCTGTTGTAAGTCATCTTTTGGAACAAACCCGAGTTCTCTTATCTTGTTATCTCCTACATGATATGACTTCTGATTTAGCAAAGGAGATTTAGTAATTTCTATTCTAACATCCGGAACAACTGATTTTATAGCATCAATAATTTCTTTCATCTCAAAATTGTTAGTGATGACGTTATATATTTCTCCTGGCTTTCCATATTTTTCAAGAAATTCATAAGCCCTAATGCAATCATTTAACCCAAGATATGGCCTTTTGCTGTTGAGTGCAGAATCCCAAATTGTCAAAGGTTTATTCATTGCAGCCAAATAACAGAATTTGTTTACTGCAGTATGGAATCTCATACCGATACTTGTCCCAAAAATCGTTCCTTTTCTCAAAATTATTATTGGAAAACCGGTATCTTGATATATTCTTTGCAGCAACTTTTCTGTTTTTCTTTTTGATTCTGCGTATGGGGAGGCGGGCTTGTATAATTCTTCTGGAGAATTCTCATCAACAATTCCTTCTGCTTCTCCATAAACACTTGTAGTTGATGCGTAAAAAAATTTTTTTACTTTTGCCTGCATTGCTATATTAACAACATCCCACGCTCCCTCAAAAATAACCTTATGTGTCAGCTGAGGATCATTAATAGTTGAAGGGGCGTCAGTAACTGAGGCCAAATGTATTACAATATCAATATTTTTCATCGCATCTTTTACTTTTTCAATATCTCTAATATCTGCCTCAATAAATTCGTATTTAACATGAGTTTGTGGTAAATCAAACAAAGAACAATATCTCTGAGCAAGGAAATTGTCTAAAATCCTAATTAATTCAACGTCTTCTCTTTTCGCATATTCCCTTATTAATTTTGAACCAATATGCCCCAATCCACCAGTAATGAGAAATTTCAAACCCATGGTCTTGTGATATGGGGATTATTTTTAAGTATTATGAATGTAAAATCCAATAGTTCTTCTTAATCCTTCATCAAAAGAGATTTTTGGAATCCAGCCAGTATCTTCCTTAAATCTAGAATAGTCAGCAATAAAATCCCTCTTATTTATCTCATGCTCATTTGGGTCGTGGACATGTGTTATTTCAACTTTTTTGTCTGTCAAAGATTCCACAATACTTTTTATTTTTTCAACGACTTCATTAAATGTCCTTCCTTCCCCTGAACCAAGAACATAGGTCTTTCCATCTGTATTATCAGAAATTGCTGCAATAATTAAAGCATCAACATAATTTTGAATATAACAATAGTCCCTTATGAAATTTCCATCTCCGTAGACAGTTAATTTTTCCCCCCTTAATGATCTACCAATCATGAAATTCAAAACACCCCTGTTCGGATTATCTATCTTTTGATATTCGCCAAAAATATTTGAAAATCTCAGAACTGAAGATTTTAGCTGATAATTGACAAAATACATTTGCAAATACTTTTCTGCGAGTAATTTGTTTGCTTCATAAATTGATAGCGGATTTTCTTTTTCATCTTCATTTGAAGGAATTTTTTTTGGCAAACCAATAACAGTTGTCGCACTAGCAAATATTATTTTTACTGGGGGATTTTTCTTCTTACATGCCTCAAGTAAGTTTAAAATTCCCACTATATCACTCTGAACATCTGCAACTGGGTTTTCCATTGATTTTTTTAAATCCGTTTGCCATGCGAGGTGAAATATGTAATCTTTGTCAGTGATTATTTTATCAACATCGGAAATGTTTGTTAAATCTCCATAAATGACTTCTATTTCGTTAAGCAAATCCCTTATATTTTCCATATCTTTTCCTTTTTTTACAAAAATAGTAATCTTAGCCCCTAACTTTAACATTTTTCTTACTAAATTACATCCGACAAAGCCGGCACCACCAGTAACCAAAACTTTACTTCCCTTAATTTTACCAAATTCTAAGTCCATGAAAAATGAAACTGAAAACCTTTTATAAAGATTATTAGTTGTATAACATAGTTTCATAATTTATTTAAACTAAATCTTGTCCTTTGAGGCATGGCTGAAATACTGCAAAAATGTAAAATATGTAATAACAATAACCTTATCCAGTTTTTTTCTTTTGGCGAAATGCCAGTTGCAAACTCATTTTTAACAAAAGAACAATTGTTTAAAATAAATTTAGAGATAGAGAAAGAATTCAAATATGAGATGAAAGTAGGATTCTGTGAGAACTGCAAGATGGTGCAGCTTATCAATATAGTTCCCTATGATAAATATATAGTCCCTGATGAGCAAGGAAAAACAAATTATGCATTTTTTTCATCTACATCAAAAGCAATGGAACAACACTTTGCAGAGGTTGCAAATGAAATAGAAAAAAGATTCCTAAATCCGTTTTCAAAAGTGCTGGAGATAGGAAGTAATGACGGGATTTTTCTAAAAGCATTCAAAAATAGGTCTGTTATTGGAATTGAACCATCCCAGAATGTTGCAGAAATCGCAAAAATGGAAGGTATTGAAACAGTAACTGAATTTTTTTCAACAGAGCTTGCGAAAAAAATTGTTGCGCAAAGTGGGAGATTTTCAGCGGTATTTTCTGCAAATGTAATCCTAAACATAATTGATTTGCATGACTTATTAGACGGAGTTAACTACCTTCTTGAAGATGAAGGCGTTTTTGTTTTTGAAGACCCATATATTGTTGATATCCTTGAGAAGACATCTTATGATCAAATTTATGATGAACATATATGGTATTTCTCACTTACTTCGTTAAGTAATCTTATGGAAATGCATGGATTAGACATCTTTGATGCAGCAAGACAAGAAGTTCATGGCGGTTCAATGAGAATATATGTATGCAAAAAGGGAAAGCACCGGAAGACCCAAAGAATGCTAGAATATCTTGAAGAAGAAAAGCGAAAAGGTATAGACAATATTAAACCATATACAGAATTCGCAAAAAGAGTTGAAGAATCAAAAGAAGAATTAACTAAACTACTCAAAGAATTGAAAAATAAAAATAAAAAAATAGTTGGATATGCTGCATCTTCTAAAGGGACAATTGTTTTGAATTACTGCGATATCGGGAAGGAAACTTTAGATTATATTTCTGATTCTACTCCCTACAAGCAAGGACTTTTCAGTCCAGGAAAACACATTCCAATTGTTTCTCCTGAATTTTTTCATAAAGATAAAAATGTTGATTATGCTCTTCTTGGGGCATGGAATCATGCTAAAGAAATAATAGAAAAGGAACAAGATTTTATAAAAAGGGAGGGAAGATTTATTGTTCATTATCCGAAAGCCAGGATTTTGTCAGATGTTGAAAGTCATGCCGACACAACACAAAGTTCTGAATTGATTCCTGGTGTTGAGGTAAAAAAACTAAGGATTTTTTCCAATGAACAAGGATATTTATTTGAGACTTTGAGGAATGATGATTCTTTCTATAATAAAGAATTTGGTCAAGTATTGATTTTTGAGGTTTATCCTGGAATGATTAAGGGATATCACTTGCATGAAAAGCATGATGAATATATAACATGTGTTAAAGGAAACATAAAATACGTTATAGTGAAAGAGTATCCTGATGGCTCGCGAAAGATAAATAAATTTATTATCGGAGAGAAAAATCCTATGTTGATTAAAATCCCGCGAGGATTATGGCGAGGATACATGCCTTTAGGAAATCAATCTGCTATGGTTATGGATATCATGAGCAGGCCATACGACCAAAAAGACCCTGATACGCAAGAAAAAGACCCTTTTGAATTCGGAGACCTTTGGACTGTAAAAAAAGGTTAATTATTTATCAACTGATTTTTTATGCATTAAAATAAGTAGTATATAAATTCCTCCACTGACGCTAGTTGCTATTGCTGCACCATATGTTGCAAGCATTTCACTGTAATTTGATAGATATGAAACTATAGCCCAATTTAAAACAACGTTTACGATTGTGAAAATTAATATTATTTTGGTAATCAAAAAAGGTTTGCCTATAGCTGTAAAATATGTGACATACAAACTAACTAATGGCATTGAAAAGAATAAGAAACAAAGTATTCTAAGAATTCCAGAAGCATATACATATTCTTCTCCAAAAATAATGTTTATTATATGTTCAGAAAAAACAAATACAAGTAAAAAACCTAATAAAGAAAGCATCAAAGAAAGAGTTAATATTTTTTTGAAGAAAAATTCCATTTCTTTTCTCCTCAATCGGTTTAATATTGGAGCCACGGCCACTGAAAAAGTTATTAATGGGACTGCGGCCCCAATAAGGCTAAATGCTGCAGTGTAATTTCCAATAAACTCCGGAGAAACAAACCTTCCAAGTATAAAAATATCAGTGTACAAGGAAGTAATCCCGCAAAAAGAAGTTATTGAAATAGCTAAAATAAATTTCTTAACTTTATCTTTTTCTTTTGCTGAGAGAATTCCAGCTTCTCCTGATAAGTATCTTATTTCATTCTTCATATACAAAGCTAAAAAGACCAAAGTAAGCAAAGAAGCAAAAGACAACCCTAACACTATATTAAACAGAATTCTGTCTGTGTCTACAACGGCTTTAATTGAAAAAACAATTATGGTAGGTATCAAAATTATCCTTGTAAACTGAAAAAGATTTTCTTTATAGAAAACTGCTCGGAATTTGTTTGAACACTGAGCGATGGAATACAAAAAAGAACTGAAACTTGTAAAAATTATGTATAAACATCCGGCAAGTAAGGCCAAAAATATTGGTTTATGGTAATAATTTTCAGATATAATTCTTGCTGAAATTAATAGAAGAAAAACTGCAAAAAAAGTTATATAAATTTTCAGTTTAAGAAGATAATTGAAATAACTCTTTGCTTTTAAATAGTTTTTTCTTCCAAGCTCCCTTGAAATAAATCTTAATGAAGTGTCTCCAACACCCAAGTCAGAAAATGCCATGAAAATCAAGATGGTTGAAAAAGCCAAACTATACAATCCAAAAAGCTCTGGCATCAGCAATCTTGCGATTATAATAGTATAAAAAAAGCCGCCTATTCTTGATACCATATTAATGCCAAACTGGTAACTATAATTCTTTAAGGCGATGCCATCATAACCTAAAAAATTTCGGTTGATTATTTTTATAAAAAATTCTTTGTAAGTTTTAATACTATCGCTGAAATAGTTCATCTCAAAGAAAAGTGTAAAGCATTTTTATTCTTTATGAAACACTCTTTGTCTTGTGAAAAAATCATTCACCAATGAGTTCAACTATCTCTGAGAATGCAGGCCTTGTCACTAGGATTCCTGCAGTTATACCAATCAAAGTAGTTATTGCAAATCCCTTGAAAAATCCGGCACCGACAAAATTAAAGAATAACGGAAGCAGTGAAGCAAGTCCTGTGAAGTATGCGCCAAGGATTATGTATATTGCTCCTTTCAGGCGTTGTTTTAAAGTTGAAAAGGTCTTTTGTTTAGATTCGTCTATTATTATTATCTGCTGGTCTATTCCGGTCCCTATAGTAACAAGGATTCCTGCTATTGCAAGCAAATCCAAGTCCCATCTAAAAAGAGCAGCGATGCCTAAAATTATCACAACCTCAGAGAAACTTGTAAAAAGCATAGCCAAGGAAAGTTTGAATTTTCTGTATCTGACAAATATAAAGATTGAGACCGCAACTATCGCCGCTATTCCTGCTAAAAATATTGAATTTATGAATTCTTTACCAAGCACAGGAGAGATTGTGTCTAATTTAGACACTTCTAATTTGTAAGGCAAACTTCCAGTGACTAAAATTGCTTGGAGTTTATTCATTTCTTCTTTTGAGTTATCTCTCGCTTCCTCTTCGGTGTTTCCTGAACCGCTTCCTTCAATTGAAATCTGGGTTTCTATCCTCCCTTTAAGACCTTCGCTGATAAATAAAGAATCAACTAAACCATCATCTAAAAAAAGGTCTAATTTTTTTGATAGATAATTTCCTTGAGGTGTAACGACAACATCCAAATTCTTAGTTAACTCTGCTTGTCTTTTTGCCGCTTCTTCTGTGATGTAGATTGGGAATCTAAAATTGCAAGAATAACCTTCTTGTGATTGCTGGCATCCTTCAATTACTGCATCTTGTCCTGATCTAGAAACAGAGGCGATGTCTTTTCCTCCCACGAAAATAGTTTCATTTCCTATTTTGGCTTCAAATTTTCCTTGCTGAGAAATTAATTCTTTGAGTTCACTTGGAGTTGCGCCGGGGATTTCTATTTTTATGTAATACTCTCCAGATAAATCATTAACAGTTGATACTCTTATATCTTCTATACCATAAACATTTAGGCGATTTGTAATTACTTCCTTTAATTCATTTGCTTCATCAAAGTTAAGTTTTTTTTCCTGCGCATTGACTAAAGCCCTTGAACCGCCTGAAATATCCAGACCTGTTTTTATTTTAGTTTTTTTCAATTCTGAAACACTTATTTCTGGAGGGTTGTTAGAAAATAAAATTATTTCTGAATCAGAAGTGGTGATGATTGTTTTTACTTCTGTTCCATTAAATTTAGCGCTAAGAATTCTCGTGTAGTCGTCAAGATTTTTTATTTCTTGACCATCAACTGAAATTATAATCTGGTCTTCTCTTAACCCCTGATCAAAAGCGGTTGAATTTTTTTCAACACCAGTAATTAAAACTCCTATTTTGAAAAGATTTGTTGGCGAACCAAATATTGATAAAACAGATAACAGCAAAACAAACGCTAAAAACCATATTCTCCATAAAATTTTCATTTTTTCTCCAGATGCCATTTAAGTAGTGAAGCGTTTGTAATCCATGTGTTAAATATGTCTAAAAATAAGCCAATCATCAGTATTGTAAAAATTTGAGTCAAGACGACTGAAAAGAAACTTGAGACAATCAGTGCAAAGATAATTGCTAAAAGAGCTGCCAAAGTCATCGTCATGCCTGTTTTGAATGCGCCAAACAAAGCAGTGTTTATTGTTCCTTCATGATATCTTTTCAATAGCCGATTTGTGAGGAGAATGTCTGTGTCCACGCTGTATCCTATAAGCATAAGAAAAGCGACAATTCCTGCACCTGAGATTTTTATCCCCAGTAGATTAACAGCAACCATAGTCATGAGGATGTCTGCAAATGCAGAAATAATAACTGCGAAAGAGGGCACAAAATTCCTAAAAATCAGGAAAATCACAGAAGCCATTAAAAAAAACGAAACGAAAATCGCTATCAATAGTTGTTGATAAAAACTCTGGCCCAATGCAGAGGATATAAACTCTACGCTGCTGTTTTCACCATCAAGCGAATAGCCAAGATATGACTCTAGTATCTTCTTTACTTCCTCCGTATCTGTCTTTGTCTGAACAATTAAAGCAGTTTGCTCCCTGGTAGAAATATCATAAACAACAATCGTGTTTAGCCCATCTAATTTGTCTGAAAGAGAATTTTTCAAAGATGACCCATCAATTTTTCCTAAAATAGTTATTGATGTTCCTCCTGTAAGTGAAAAGTCCTTGTAAAAAAGATCGCCGTTAGTTGAATAGAAAAAAAACATGTAAATCAGTGAAAAAATAATTGCCATAGCAGGCAATATAAGAAACAACTTGTAGTATTTGTCATAAAAACTGCTGAATGTTTTTTTTGTTTTTTGTTCTTCCATTTTGATGAATGCGCGAGCTGGGAGTTGAACCCAGGCAATTTGCTTGGAAGGCAAATGTCATACCGTTAGACCACTCGCGCTTATCTAAAAATAGCCCGGATTTGTTTAATAAAGTTTTCCATGAAAAGAACCCGCTGGTTCTTTTCTAATCTCCTCTAAGCACTGAACGGCGGATTCTTTCATTGCCTCCGACGGAATCCGCACAGAAGCCCTTAGAACCCTGATTTCCTAAGATGTTGAAGGCGATTTCCAACTGCCTCTGGTGAAATCGCATAGAAACGACCAAGATTGTTTTCTATTTTAATTAATCAAATCCTGATGATACGCCCGAGACAGGATTTGAACCTGCGACCCTCAGGTTAGGAACCTGATGCTCTATCCGACTGAGCTACCCGGGCTTATTATTGAGAATTATAAAAGTTTTTTAAAGATGCTGATTTAGGTGTTTTAATGCGGGAATGCCGGAGCGGTCAAACGGGCATGACTCAAGATCATGTGGCTTAGTGCCTACGGAGGTTCGAATCCTCTTTCCCGCATTTCATGATTCTGAAAGAATCATTTTTGATTAATGAAAGGATTCGTTAAATCAGTTTAAGCTGGAAGGGAAAATTCTAAAAGAAACCGCAAGGTGTCTTTTATTTGAATCCTCTTTCCCGCATAATTTATAAATATGAATTATTATTATTCATCAAAAATGGATAAATTATCTGTTCTCTTTTTATTTTGTTTGTCATTCATATTTTTTATTTCATTAAATTTTGTTTCTGCACAGGAAGAATATTCCTGTATTGATACAGATAATGGTTTAGATTATTACACTCAAGGAAATGTAACATATGGGAAGTATGATTATAAAGATCATTGTGGATCTCCTGGCGTAGTAAATGCTGGGACTTCTCAAGAGTACACTATAGTAGAAGGAGACTTATTGGAATATGCTTGTTATGGTTCTGACAATGATAAAAGATGCACCGATACTGCATGCAGATTCATAAAATACAACTGCCCAAATGGATGTAGGGACGGCGCATGCCTAAAAGAGAAAGAGTCATCTTCAGAAGAAGTTAAGTGTATATTTGTAAATTCAAAAACCGAACAAAGATGCTATGTTGCTGGTGGTGAAGAAAGTTGCTCTGGAGTTGAAAGTTGCACTACTAAGATTAGCGGATCTTATGGAGAAAAAATTACTTGGAAAAGCACTTGTGGGGGCTATGGTTATTCTTTAAATGATGGTAGATCTGACTCTATTAAATTTGAATGTATCTCTGGGGAAGTTAATAAAACAGATCTTTCTGGGAAGGGATTTAGATATGCTTATTGGGAATGTCAGGATGGAGAGAAATCAAAAAATCAAGATGATACTTCTTGCAAAACTTCTGAAACATGGCAACAATATACTTTAGAGTTTTGTAAAAATCGCTGCGACAAAAGTAGTGGTAAATGCGGAGTAAATTCTTTTAGTGTTAACAATGAATGTTATCTTGATGAAGATAGTAGTATAAAAATTCCTGATAATGAAACATTTATTCCTCTTCCTTCCCCAATTTTCCCGGATAAAGAGATAACAATCTGTAAAGATAGTTGTCCTCTAGATGGAAAATGTTATCCATTCAGTTATAGAAAAGACGGAGAATATTGTTCTGATAAAAGCACCTTTGAACCACAATTCAAAGAGGATTCTTTTTGTGAAAATAACTTTGAATGCTCAAGTAATTTTTGCGTTTCCGGAAAGTGTGTAAGTCCTGGCTTAATAGAGAAAATTCTTGAGTGGTTTAAGAATATATTTGGTTAAATAATAACTTTTATAAACACAAAATTTCTAGAAATTTTGAAGACGGCCATAGTAGGTTGGAAACACCTGTTCCCATTCCGAACACAGAAGTTAAGCTTCCTACGTTG
>JACQLJ010000007.1 GCA_016234065.1 Candidatus Pacearchaeota archaeon | reverse complement strand
CATTAAAATATCCGAATGTTGAATTGAAAGTTTGATTGCTTAATATGTTGGAATAATTGACTCCGCCTCCTGTTGAATTAACTGCATATCCATAAACAATTGTGGAAAAGTTTGAGTAATTGGCAGTTGCTGACCATAATGTATCATTCAAAGAATAAGCGTATGTTACATTTGTTCCAAGAATATTACTTCCATTAACTAATTGAGTTGCTGTTACCAATGTTCCGTTATTCTCATAAGCATAAATATTTGAGAAGTTTGAGTAATTCAATGCAAATGTTGAACCATTGATTGCGTAAGGATAAATTATATTTGAAAGATTGAAATTTATTATAGAACCATTTACAAAAGCCCCTGTATCATTTACTATAAAGACGCTTGATGTTTGATTTGTTACATTAAAGTATCCGAATGTTGAATTGAAGGTCTGATTGCTCAATATATTGGAATAATTAACTCCACCCCCTGTTGAATTAACAGCATATCCATAAACAATCGTTGAGAAGTTTGAGTAATTTCCCGTGTTACTCCATTGCGAACCATTGGTTGCATAAAGATAACCTGTATATAATGAAGTCCCATTAACATTCACTAAAAATGCATTAATTGTTCCATTTACATCTAGGGGAGTTTGAGGACTAGTCATACCAACTCCGATTCTATCTGAGACAGAATCAATGAACAAAGTTGAAGTGTCAAATGTTTGATTAAAGTTTCCAAAAGTGTTAGCAGCGTCGGTTTTTGCAAGTGTTCCGTTGTAAGCAGTTGCCCATGTTGCAAGAGTTCCGTTAACTGCGTTAGCCCAACTTGCCATCGTGCCATTAACTACCTGACTCCAAGTGGCAAGAGTTCCATTTGTTGCAGTAGCCCAACTAATTCCACCTCCTTCTCCAGCGTCCAGACAGAAATCACTATCAGAACCACCAGTTATGCTTTCGCAGCTTAGATTTCCCAGGAAATAGATTCCTGCGGCTGCACTTAGGTTGGCTACAAAGGTGTTATTTGTAAGTGTTCTGTAAGTTGCATTCGTTGCGTAATCATATCCTATTGACAAATTCTTTGTATTTTGCGCGAATATGCTCGTCGTAGCGTTGATATCACCTAAAACATTCAGCACGTTTTGTGGAGATGTTGTTCCTATGCCAATTCTATTTAGCAAAGCCCACAAGAAGAAGGTAGTTCCATTCATTGTTTGATTAAAGTTTCCGAAAGTATTTGCAGCGTCGGTTTTTGCCAAAGTTCCGTTGTATGCTGTTGCCCATGTTATGAAAGTTGAGTTTGATACATAAGCATAAACATTTGAAAAGTTTGAATAGTTTACATTCCAGGTGTTGTTTGTTGCATACAAGTGTCCAATAGTCAAATTGACATTTCCTGCAGCATAAACAGTTCCTGTGGAATTGAAGGTGGCAGCAGTGATATTAGCGGACTGGTTCACGTCCTCATATGCTATATCTCCAAGCGGCGAATAAAACAATTGCCTGTTAGTAATCTCCCCGGTTGTGTTAGTAAAGTTTACACTTTCACCAGCAATTACATAATCTTTGTAATAGACCTTTCCGAACTCCAATGGAAGAGGATTTGATGAATTTTCTCCAAGCATAACACTCCAAGAACCATTAGAAATTCCACTGCTAAATAATTCAGTGTAAATTACGTTTCCTCCAGAAGATGCATCGTAGATAGTAACATTCAAACTTCCAGAGCTCAAGAGAGTTGAATTTGTTTTATACCTGATATTAGCACCCTGGTCAGAAAGCTGCACGTTTACTGCAGCTGAAACAATGTTTATGAATAATGCAAAACACAAAATAGAAACTAATAATTTAGTTCTCATTTTTGTCCTCCCCAGTAATTTAATTTCGCCTTTCCTATTAGTCTTATTGTTATTTTTCCCTCGCCTTTTAATTCAGCGAGAGCAACAGCGACGGTGTTTCTTGATATCTTTAACAACTTAGAAATTTCTACAATTGTCAATCCCATAGGATTCTTTTTAAGCAAATCCGCTACACTTTCTTTTTTTGTCCTCATTTATTGTGCATTAATGCTAATTATTAAAACTAATTACTATTAGTGATAATTAATAATAACTTTTAACACTTTACTTTAACACTGATTACTAACGCACAGATAATTTATAAATCTTTTCTAGAAAATCCCATAATAGGTCTGGAGGTTTGAACCTGAAAAGAACCCGCTGTTTCTTTTCTAATCTCCTCAAATACTTGAACGGCGATTTCTTTAAGCACCTTGACGGAAATCGCAAAGAAACCAAGTTTCTTTTCTAATCTCCTCAAATACTTGAACGGCGATTTCTTTAAGCACCTTGACGGAAATCGCAAAGAAACCAAGTTTCTTTTCTAATCTCCTTTTCACTTAAACTGATTTGTCCTAATCCAATGCTATTTCGTTTCACTCAATAGCAAATAGGTCTGGAGGGATTTGAACCCCCATTGCCCGGTTCCCTCAAGTTTTTATTCTCCGAAGCCAGGTAGTTTGTCCATTAGCTTACAGACCTTTACAATTAAAAAAAAGAAACTTTAAAAGTTGAACGATTAAATTTATAATAAGAATTTCTTTTAATTATTATGCCTAGGGATTATAAATTAAATTTGGACTTTATAAAATCAGTTAATTCCTATCTTTTTGACCAAATAAGATTGGCTGACACCAAGGCGGCTTGGACTTTTTCAGTTATAGGTGTGTCTACTGCTGCTTTGGTTTCAAGGATATCAAAATTGGACTTGGTTGACTGGATGATTAAAAGCAAAGTGATTCTTATGATAATCGCTTTTGGTTTAATAGTTTTTTCAGTTAAAAACGTCGTGCATGTTATATATCCAAGAGTAAGAGAAGGTTCAAAATTAGGACTTTTTTATTTTAAAGATATAACTTCCCAAAAAAAAGAAGAATATGCTGAAAAAATCTCAAATCTTAGTGAGCAAAGAATATTGAAGGACTTGTCTTTACAAGCCCATGCACTTTCGGGAATTGTGGATGAAAAATTCAAGACATTAAGGATAGCAATTGTATCAACGATAATAACCCTATTATGGGTAGTAATTGTATTGTTTTTTATATAACGTAAAAATTATAAATTCACTTGATTTTTGTTTTTGATGGCTTTGCAGACACACCATAAGTGGATTATCGGCAGTTTCACAACTTTAGTTGTCATTTTTATGATTTCATCCAGCGTTTTCATGTATTTGATTTTCGCAAAACAAGAGTTGAACTACAGAAATCTTGACCAAAAAATAACAGAGGTTCAGGCGGACTCTCAATCAAAAATAAATGATCTCACAGAAAGCATCTCGGAAACAAACGAGGCGCTTAATAGGACAACTGGTTCTTTGAAAAATGAGATAAGTAGCTTGAAGGCATCGGCAAGCGCGGATTTTTCAGGAATAATTGAGGATGTTATTACAGGAGTTGTAACAATAAAAACAGATGTTTCACAAGGAACAGGATTCATAATCACTGGAAATGGTTATGTTGTGACGAATTATCATGTGATGAAAAATGCAAAGGCGGCAGTTGTAATAACTTCTGATGGTAAAAATCATGGCGTTCAATCATACGACTATAATGAAGTGATGGATATAGCGTTAATAAAAATGGAGGGAAGTTATGACTATTTGAAACTGGATGATTCTGAAAACGTTCAAGTCGGAGAAAAAGTTATCGCTATAGGAAACCCTCTTGGCCTGCAGTTCTCTGTTTCAGAAGGAATTGTTTCTGCTGTTCATAGGGAAGGGCAGAATGGACTGGAAGCATACATACAAACAGACGCTGCATTGAATCCAGGAAATTCAGGAGGTCCATTGATAAACAAGAAGGGAAAAGTAATAGGAATAAACAATTTCAAAGTTGGCGGCGGCGAGAATCTTGGCTTTGCCTTGGAGTCAAATTACATGAGAGATGCAGTAAACGCAATTGCTTTGCAAGGATTAAATGAGACGCTGGTTTAGATTCCATAATTTTAAATATCGTTTTAGTTTTAATTAGAAATGGTTAAATCAGAAGAGGGGATTACTGCAAAAAAAGATGAGAATTTTTCTGAATGGTATACGCAATTAATATTGAAGTCCGATCTCGCTGATTATTCTTCTGTCTCAGGTTGCATTGTATTCAAACCATTGTCTTATGCAATATGGGAAAATGTCCAGAAAGTAGTTGACAAGGAATTCAAGAAAATAGGAATAAAAAATGTTTATTTCCCTTTGTTAATTCCTGAATCAGTTTTATCAAAAGAGAAGCAACATGTAGAAGGATTTACTCCAGAAGTGGCATGGGTAACTCAAGCAGGAAACACAAAATTAAGTGAGAAGCTTGCAATTCGTCCTACTTCTGAGACAATAATGTATGAGTCATATTCCAAATGGATAAGGAGTTGGAGAGACCTTCCATTAAAATTGAATCAGTGGAACAATGTCGTGAGATGGGAATTCAAGCATCCTGTTCCATTCTTAAGAACAAGGGAATTTCTATGGAATGAAGGACACAATGTTTATTCAAACAAAAAAGATTTGGAAAAAGACAAAGATGCAATAACAAAGATTTATCAAGATTTTTTGAAAAACCATATGGCATTGCCCTCAATTCTCGGTAAAAAAACAGATCATGAAAAATTTGCAGGCGCAGAATCAACTTACAGCTTGGAGTTGTATTTACCAAATGGAAAAGCAATTCAAGGTCCTGATTATCATGACGACGGGCAGAATTTTGCAAAAGCATATGGAATAAAGTTTCTAAATAAAGACGGAAAAGAGGAGTTTGCATACCAAAGCACATATGCAATAACAACTAGGATGTTAGGAATAATGTTTGCAGTTCATTCAGATAACAATGGGCTGATTCTTCCTCCAAGAATGGCTCCAAATAAAATAGTTATTACTCCTTTAATGTTTGAGAAAGACGAAAAGATATTGGATAAAGCGAAAGAAATTCACAAAAGCATTTCTAAATATGACCCGATATTGGATGAAAGAACAGAGGTCTCTCCCGGATGGAAATTCCACGAATGGGAATTGAAAGGAATTCCTTTAAGAGTTGAAATAGGTCCTAAAGACATAGAAAAAAAACAAGTAGTTTTAGTAAGAAGAGACACAGGAAAGAAAACTTCTGTAAAAATAAAAGACATAAACAAAAATATTGAGAAAGAGTTGGATGACATGCAAGCAAATTTGTTAAAGAAAGCGCAAAAATTGCTTTATGATAACATGATTGAAGCAGATAATCTAAAAGATGCGATAAAAGGTATCAGAGAAGGCAAGATAGTCCTAGTTCCATTGAAAAACTCACATCAGGCGGAAAAAATATTGAAGGAGAAAACAGGTGGTGCAAAAACACTCAATATACCTTTGAATCAACTTTCAGTAAAGAACAAGAAATGCATATCAACTGGAGAACAAGCAGATTATTGGGTATATGTGGGAAAAAGTTATTGACACATAAATATCTTTAGAAAAAGTGTTTTGCTTATTGGGGGATTATTCTGTTTCTTTTAATGTAATCGCGTTGAGTTCGTCTTCTAACCTTAAAGTCATTTCCATCAAAGCGCTTAACTCTTTTTTGACTTGTTCGTGTTCCATGTCTTTTTTCGGCATTTTGTTTACTTGAAATAATTCCTGGGCTGAACTAAGCTAGAAAACGTCCTTAACTTAATTCAGAGCCAAAAACTGAATTAAATCAAGGTAATTTAATTGTTGAAAAGACTAGGCAAATGGCTTTGTTATATGTTCTCAAACCAAGCTGTTCTTTTCTCATAAAACTTTTATGGGATAATTGTTTATAAATTTGTTGCTTCATTTTTCAGTAAATTATTTCTCTCAAAAGATTTTAAAACTTCAAAGAATTTGTAAACTTGGTTTCAAATTATTTTGCAAATGTCTTGGCAACAAGCAAGGGAAACAAGATTGTGGCGTCCCCAAAAATTTTTATTGATTCTCCTTTATCTTTTATCTTGCCCCAAGAAACACCTTCATCAGGGCGTGCATTTGAATCAGCTCCGTCCCATTCCTCTCCGGTGTTAATATACACAGAGTAATCAGCTCCGTTTCTCATTAAGTTTGCATTTAAGATATGGTGTTTCATTATGCCTTTGCCAAGTATTATCATGCCTGTTTTTTTTCTTGTTATTGTATATTCATTTAATTCATGTATGTCTTTTGCTATGTCAATTTTAAAATCAGGATATTTATACATAAAGAAATGAATCATATCTCCTGTTGAGCCGTCAGTGATTGCAGGACAATAAGCTTGAATTTCATTTTTCCAGCACCAATACAAAATGCTTTCTTCATTTTTTATTTCTTTCCCGAGAATTTTTACAAACTCTGAGACAGAAATGATTTTTCCTGTTTCTTTTTGCTCTTCGTAAATTTTTTCAAGAATTGGGTTTATGAATTCCTCGTATTTTACGTATCTTGAATTTGGGATGAAAATATTCCCTGTTCTGTTAACACCTTTCTTCCTTAGTAATTCTCCTGATGCAGAAAATTCTCCAAGCTTGAAATCACCTAAGCACTTTATGATATCTTCTTCAATTCCTCCTGCAGTTGTCACGAATACATCAATTTTCTTTTTCTCAACTAAGTATCTTATTATATCTCTTAGCCCTGAAGTGACTAGATTTGAAGTGCATCCTAGAAAAATTGTTGCTTTGTTTTCAATCATCTTTTCAATTATTTCAACTGCTTTCGCGAAGTGTGTTGCTTGAAAACCAGTTGACATAAAACTTTCCAGGATTTTTTCGTAGTCAGCTCCTTTATTAAAGTCATACCCTTTTATTGAGATTCCGTCTATTTCATCTGATTTCTTTAACACACTTTCTCTGGAAATCTTCTCGGTTTCTTTCATAAGAAAACCAAAATAGGCCAATTTTTAAGTTTAACTAAAATCTACATTGAAACATATAAATTCTTTTAAATGTAGAAAACACAAAAAATCATGGATAAATGGACAGAGTTGCTTCTTGGATTGTTAATAGTAATTGGTATTGTATATTTTGCATGGGCTTCCTCATTTTATGGATGGACTCTTTTTGGAAAGAATCTTAACTTTCTTCGCGCGGCTTGGGAATTTCTAAAGGGAGGAATTTTCTGGCTTGCAATGATGATTGGAGTTGCACTTATTCTTCTTGGAATCAATGATTTGAGAGAGTGATTATGATAAAGCAAACTATTTAAACAAAATAGATTACTATATAATTATAATATTGGACAATAGTTAAAATGGATAAAAAATTTAAGTTTTTATCATTCTTATTCCTTTTTGGAGTTTTAGCAATTTCTTTTGTTTTTGCTCATGAACTTTCAGAAGAAGAAAAAGCAAATTCTGAATATAAAGTTGTATTTGGGAAAATATTCGGCGCTATAACTGGATTTGCAACTGATGTTCATGCTACTACCATTAGCCCAACAACAACTATATTAATTGCAATAGATTCTCTTGGAATTTTGTTAGGATTCATGGTTTTAATATTTTTGCTTGCAAGTTTAGAGCCATTTAGAGGAAAATTAAGGACATCCTATGTATTCATGGGTTTTGGGATTTTTTCGCAAGTAATAGCTTTGTTATATACAGTGATATTTGTGAGATTAAAATTATTTGAAGTGCCTTTTGGATTGGATGTTCACCATCTTCTTATGACGCTGGGGTTATTATTTTTTGCATTTGCTATTTACAACCTAAGAGAAGTTGTCAAGGGCGTTACAACCTCTTAATATAAAAGCTACCAAGAAATTAAAGCGCCTTCAATTATTGCAGCTACAACCAACAAAGGGATTACTATGAAGAAAAAAACCTTCAGTGAATTTTTAACTCTTGGCGCGAAATCAAACATCTGCTCTTTTCTTAATTTTTTATTAAACAGCAAGGTAACTATAACTGATGGGAATAAAAATAAAATTCCTGCTAGCAACGCAATAAAATTCTTTTTTTCAAAATAATATCTGAAGTATCTGTAAACAAACGGAAAACCTAGTTGCAGACCTAGACCAGCAGAAATGAATACTGCCGGCAGTTCAAAAATTCCGTGAGGAAATAATTTCCATAAACTTGCTATTCCCAGAGCGCCAACACTTAATGATGAGACAAAACCAAGGAGATACCCGTTTACAATAATCATTACAATCGGCGATATCCCAAGAAAAACTCCGAATGCCATTGTAAAAAATGAGCTCCTCAGATTATTGATAAGAATAAAGTTTGTAATTTCAAATTGATTCATCCCTTCTGTTTCTAAAAGGAGCTTTTCAATAAAATCTAATATTTGGTTACTAATGTAATTAGGAGTCGGTAATACTAAACCAATAAAGAAAAATACAGAAAATAAGACCATACAAAAATAAATGTATGATCTTGAGTCATTTAAGAATTTTAAACTTATTTTGTAGTTTTTGGTTATAGAATTTTTCATCTGAAGTAATCACTTATTATTTTAGTTTTTCTCGGAAATTTTTCTCTTAAGTAAAGCCCATAAATAACTCCTGCAATCAATCCCCCTATGTGCGCGCTGTTAGCTATTGGCAACTCAAAGAAAAAGCTTATTACAATTAAAGGAACAATCGCTATTATTGGAAGCACCCACATGCGCAATTCAACCGGCACGGCAAATTTTCTAATTTTAGGATTAAATGAAAAAAGAGAAAATATCATTAGTATTATAAGTATGTTTATAACGAAGCCGAAAAAAGCCGCGAATGAAATAGGAACAATTGTATCAAGAATTGTCTGAGCCATAATCAGCAACAAAGGACCTAAGATAAGGTATATCCTGGAATATGGAACCAATGCTGTCAATACCCCAATAATTCCAAATATTGCTCCGCTTGCTCCAACGCCCGACGCTGTTAACTTTCCAAAGATCATCTCGCCATAAGGAATGTATTGTCCAAGGTAAGCGAGACCAACAAAAAACAATCCTCCAAGCAGGGCTGATACAAAGTATATTGCCAAAAATCTTCTTTGTCCGATTATTCTTTCAAGAAAATTTCCAACAAAAAATAATGAGAACATGTTTGCAAAAATGTGAAAAAAACTTGCGTGCAGGAAAAACGAAGTGAGGAATGTCCAAAGTTTTTCTCCTGACAAAATTAATGATGGAGTTAATGCGAGATTGTCAACAAAAAAATCCCCTCCTAAAAAAATAACTGCCAGTATTGATATGATATATAAGAATATATTAATAAATATCAATCTGTTAGTAATGCTTATTCCTGAAAACCAACCTTCTTTTTTTTCTAAAGATACCTTATAATTTTTCATATACTCACTTTTTTTTACCTTTCTTTGTTTTTTTCTTTTGCTTTTTCGCCTTCTTCGGTTTTACCTTCTTTTTCTTTTCCCTGATTTTTTTAACTATTTTTTTCTTTGCTTTTGGGCTTTGTTTTTTTATTTCTTCCCCAATTTCTGCGATTTCTTTATGGTATTTCTCCAGATTTTTTTTCATTTCCTTTATCAGTTTTGAGTTGTCTTTTATTGTGAAAACATTCCCGCACTCGTAACAGGTAAAATCATGTTGGAGAGCACCTTCTTCGTTAAACTCAATTTTGCACCTCTCGCATACATAATAAATTTTGTTCTCCCTGCTTTTTATCTGTTCTGAAATTTGCTGGATTTTATGTTTAGTGATTTCTTTTAATGATTCTAAGCCCTTAATAACTTCAATTCTCCAAAAGTAGATATACCAACCTTTTCTTTTGTCTTTTTTTCTTATTGAAGAAACAATACCTTTTTCAGACAGCTTATAGAGGATATTTCTAACCTGATTTACCGTTAGTCCCATCTTTTTTGCAATCACAAATTCATTTACATGTTTTTTATCCATTAGCAAACCAACTATATCTTCGGAAGTCTTTCCGGCTACGGTGCTGACTAATTCTTTTAATAAATCTTTTAACATTTTCTATTCAAATAATTCTTTTGATATTTATAAATAAAAGTTTTTAAACTTATGTTGTATTATATAT
>JACQLJ010000006.1 GCA_016234065.1 Candidatus Pacearchaeota archaeon | reverse complement strand
TTCAAATAGAGAGCTAAAGCGATTGGATTTTAAACTGCAGTTTAATAATGCTATTCTTGGGTATTGCAAAAAACTTGAGAGAGCAAAACCACTGATTATTGCATCTGATTTTAATGTTGCTCACAAGGAAATTGACTTGACAAACCCCAAAGAGAATGAAGGCAATGCTGGCTTCACAAAAGAAGAAAGGGAGTGGTTTGATTCTTTTTTGAAGAGAGGTTTTATAGACACATTCAGAGAGTTTAATCAAGAAAAAGGAAATTATACTTTTTGGAGCTTTATGAATAATGCAAGAGCGAGAAATATTGGATGGCGTGTTGATTATTTTGTTGTTAGCGAAAAACTAAGGCCTAAACTAAAGAGAAGCGAAATTTTGAAAGATGTTCATGGTTCCGACCATGCTCCTATTATGCTGGAGATTAGTTAATATCTAATTTTGTGGTTATTATAATTAAGATAAATTTTTAAGCTTTTGACTTCATTTAAAAATATGGAAACAAAAGGAATTAACGAAAAAGAACTGAGACAACTCATTCAGGACGTTGCTTTAATAAAAAACATTCTTTTGTCAGAAGGAGATTTAACTGATTGGGCAAAAAATGAGTTGAAAAGAGCAAGAAATGCTCCCGAGAGCGAGTATATTTCTCATTCCGCTTTCTTGAACATTACGAAGGAAAAGGGTATAAACTAAGAATAGGCGACTATCGGCTTTTAATTGATGTTGATTTTGAGAAAAAGATGTTATGGGTAAGGGTATTTGATAAAAGAGGAAGAATTTATAAAAAGTAAGTTTTTGTCGGCAAAGTTATATTTGATTTAAAGTGTCTCAGATGGATGAGGATTTATTGGGTGATATTTCCCTTCGGAAGGGCTAGGAACATTAAATTCACCAAAGATTTCTTCTCCAAGTATGTCTCCTCCTGCCCTATAATCTAAAACCTTATATACTATTGTATGAAGGTCTTTAGTTGTTACAATTATCTCCCTCCATATCTCTCCTTTTCTTCTTGCACTTTGATAATCATAACCCATTGGAAATTGGTCATCCGAAAGCGTTCTTATGCTTGTCATCATAGTTCCTTCAACATATTTTTGATCAATTTGACCTATGTGCATGGTAACCATAACTCTTTCTAATCTCATGGGAACTCAATAAATAACTTGTTTTTAAGGATTGTTATATTGTAAAATACAACCTAACTTATTTAAATCTTTCTTATCTTTTTTTAATTATGGACCCTGAACTAAAAATCCAGAGAGAAAATCTTCTAGAAAGCTTGAAAGAAAAAGGTTTTTCTAAAGAGATTGTTGCTGCTTTTTCCAAAGTAAAAAGAGAGGATTTTGTGCCTCCTGAAATGAAGAAGAATTCATATAAGGACAATGCATTGCCTATTGGCGAAGGACAGACAATTTCTCAGCCATATACAATTGCTGTAATGTTGAAAATGCTTAAGATTGAGAAAGGGCAGAAAGTTCTTGAAATTGGAAGCGGATGCTGTTATGTCCTTGCATTGCTTTCTGAACTCGCAGGCAGGAAAGGAAAAGTATTTGGGATTGAGATAAGAAAGGAACTTGCAGACATGTCAAAGAATGCATTGAAAAATTACAAGAATGTTAAGGTTTATCATGGAAATGGAAAACTTGGCTTGCCTCAAAATTCCCCCTTTGACAGAATAGTCATAAGTGCCGCGACAAATGATATCTCAAAGAATCTTGTTTCACAACTAAAAGAAAAAGGAAATGTTGTTGCGCCTATAGGCAAGAGTTATGAATTTTCACAGACGTTGATTTCTTACGAAAAAAACAAAGGAAAATTAGTTGAAAAAGAAAAACATGAAGGATTTTTGTTTGTTCCTTTGATTTAGTAAATCACAATAGGTAAGTTGTTTGGATATAAAAGTCGCCCTGCTTTAATGTTTTTTCCAAAGTCCCGGCTTCTACTACTATAATCATTACATATTATTTTGACATCTTTTTTGCTCAATAGATGTAAATCCAATCTTTTTGCGAATTCCTCTTCTAGTTCATTTTGAAGTTTCTTACTCAACTCTCTTCTTTGATCGATTTCAAAAAAGGAGTGAACAATTTTTATTCTATCTTTAAATACACTATACCCTTCATCATCAATTTCAGTAAGAACATCAATATCTGATTTTCTAGGATTCCAATTACCATTATTATAACTTCCAAAAACTCTTATTTCAGATAACAACGGAATTTCTTTTTTAGCATTTTCAACTAATTTTTGCAATCCTTTTTCAACCCAATCAATTCTCATTTTGATAACTTAAAATTCTTCTTACTTGATGAATCTTTTTAGAATCTATTCTATATGCAGATATGGTCCATTTTTCATTGTTACCCTTAACTAAAACTTTTGATACTAAACCCTGCCTAACATATTTCTCTAACATACCCTGTAATTCTTTATTACTAACAGAACCATATGATTCATCTTTTCTTGGTACCCCTCTTCTAATTAGATCATTTGAAAAATAAGTTGTATTATCTGGGTTTTCCAAGCTTAATTCTAGAAGTGATTTGAGGGTATTCATTTCTGCCCTTAGAGTTGCTTCTGGTTTTCTTTCTGTTTTCATTTTAATTTATTAGATTGTAGTATTAGAAAAAAGATAAACTTTTTTCTGCGTCGTTTTACTTAGTGAAAACGCCGAAAGAAAGAAGAAGTTATTACAAAATAAAAAATAAAGAATTAAATGAAAATTAGTAATAACTTTCTCCGAACTCTTCCTTAGCTGGTTTCCTTGTCATCAAGACAATCAATACTGCGAGCAATACTACAAATACTATAGCCAAAACGACTATCAATATCATTGCAGGGCTGCTTGCCTGAGTGGCTTTGACACCTGTGAAATCAACTGTTCCAACAAGTGCAGTTCCGCTGAAGACATTCACTTTGAAGCTTTCTGCTCCATGTGAATCAACCATAACTGTTCTGCTAGAACCTGCAGGAACAACAATTGTGCTCTCGCTTACCGTAGCTGGTGAATCAGCAACAACATTGTAAATTCTCAACTTGTTTGTTGGATTTACAAGAATCAAGTTGCTTCCTGATTTTATTGCCACTTCAGCAAAGTCATTTTCTATTGCTATCTGCTTCACTTTGTTTAGAGTCATGTCACTGTTTTTCACTTCAACTTCAAGGTTGTATATTCCTGGTTTTGCGCTGTAAGGCACATCCATGAACAATCTTCCTCTAACAGTGTCTGTGTCTTTGTCGTCGTCATCGCTGCTGTTTTCTACTGCAACAAGGTCACCAAAGTAACCTGTTCTTTCTATTCCCAATGCAGTAATTTTTGCAGTTACATACAAGTCATCAAGGTCATTGTAACCCACGTTCTTTAAGACAATATCTACAGGAATTGTTTCACCTGCTGCTATTGTCTGACTTGTGCTTACTGACATAACTGCCACGTTGTAAGAAGGCCTCTGAACTCTTAAAACCATAACATCAGAGAGTTCTGTTCTGAAATCCTTGTTCCAGATTTTTAACTCAAGAGACAAGTCATCGCTGACTTCATCCTGAAGTTCGTATGGAACCTTTAAGTTGAGGGTTTTAACATATCTCTTTCCACTCTCAACATCTCCAACGAAAACATCTGCTTCAGAGTCAATTTTTGTGCCTTCAAGTGTCAGCTTTAACCTAACATCAGATGCATTCCGCAATGATTCAAACACTATTTTTACAGGAATTGTTTCTCCTGCAATAACACTAATGTCTTTCACTCCGGATTCATCTATTCCGTTTATTTCAACGCTTTCTACGTCTGCCAGGTCTGCAGCACTAACTGTTACTAACAAAAGACCCATGACTGCCACCAAAGAAACCAAAAATCTTGCGGCATTCATTTTTGTTTTTTCCATTTTAATTAATGCAGAAAACAAAGTTTTCTTTAATTTCCAATGTGTGAAAATTGTTTATAAACTTTATGGTGATAACAGAAAATATTAACTGCAAAGGACTAACTGTGAGTAACAATTAGTGAAAGTCAATCTCTTTGATTTGTTCTGTAACCATGAATTTTCAAATAATTAAAGAATGGACTTAATCTTAAATCATCGGTTTGACTCTTGTATTCGCCAAAAAATTCCGCATATTTTTGTTCTGGGTAAATCTTGATAAAACTTCTTCCTCTGTAAAAAACATGAATAACCTCTTGCAATCTTAATGCATGAATCCGTTTTCCTATCAGTGCTCCAAGTTTCCCTCTTGATTTTTCTTCATTTACTGAAATTTCAGGAACATTTTTTAGAAGATTTTTTACCAAGCGGGCTTCTATACTTGTTACAGACATTCCATAATAGGTTAATTTTAGGGTTATAAATTAAATTGAAAAATAATAAAATTTCAAAAGCTCAAAAGATTGACTTTTGAGCTCGTTGCTGAAAAGTTATTTGCTACAATTATTTTTGAATTCACTTCTTCCGCGGTTCTTATCAGTTTGTCAGTTGCAATTCCATCAAGAACAATTGCATACGGGTTTTCTTCAATCTTTTCCAGTGTCTTTACTAAAAACTTTACAGATACTGATTTGATTTCCCTGAGTTCTTTATTCAATATGATTGCTTTTTCCTTTCCCTTATTCTCTTTGTATATATTTCTGAGTTTTTCTTTTTCATCATCTTTTGCCTCATGAGAAGATGTCCTTTCAAGTCGGTTGTTCTCATATCTGTAAAAGAATTCTCTTACTGGCATTCTTTTTCTTAAGCAAATAATTAATTCTTTGCCTGTTAATTCTTCAACTTCTTTTCCGTCAGGCGCTACTGCAATATATCTTACATTTGCGTTGTCAACGACATTTCTCGCTATTAATTTTCCGCCCCTGTCGCCGTCTATGAAAAGTGTTATTTCTTTTTCCTTGCTTAATTCTTTTACTGCGTCGGGGAGATTTGTTCCATTCATTCCTATCACGTTTTTGACTCCGTTTCTCAAAAGATTCATAACATCTGCCCTTCCTTCCACAACAATCAATTCTCTTTCGGATAAATCTCCAGCTGGGAGTTTTTCAGCGCCATATTCTGTTATGTCCAAAGTTCTTGACTGGTCTTTAACTTGAGTTGAGATTTCTCTTGAGTCAGTTCCCTGAAGGTCTTTCATTAATTTCTTTGCCCTTTCAATGATAAATTCTCTTTTGCTTCCTCTTACATCTTCTATTCTTTCAATTTCTATTTGAGCGTCGCTCGGTCCAATGCGCTCTATTGTTTCAATAGCAGCAGCTATCAATGCTGTCTCTGATTGGTCTAGAGCAGTTGGAATTTTTATTACTCCTTTTGTTTTTCTTTCGCTTCTTTCCAACTCAACTTCTATTCTTCCTATTTTTCCTTCTTTCTGCAAGTCACGCATTTCAAGCTCGTTTCCGAGCAATCCTTCTGTCTGTCCGAAGATTGCGCCTATTACATCTGGTTTTTCCAAAGCGCCTTCTGCAATAAAGTTCGCATGAATCATGTATTTTATAGATACAGGGCTTACTTTAGCCATTTTTTGTCTCCATTTTATTTTAGTTTTTATTTGTATTTACGAGTAAAACTCGTCAGAAAATATCTATAGCAATCTCACTTATGCCTTACTTCAAAAAGAGTTTTGCATGCTCGTTCGCTTCCCTAATGGGAATAGCACCAAGCTAAACTGAATTTGATTCGTAAACTCCGCGTTTATCGCGTCGTGTGAATTGTGATAATCTATTATTAGATACTTTCTGTTTTAGTGTGAGAAAAGAGAATATTTAAGTGTTTTGGTTTGAAAACTTTTAATTACAAACTTTGAACTAATTGACTTTCTTTTTTTTCTGGAGTTTCGTCAATGAGTTCAAATTTGTCAATAGATGCAATCCTTTCACAATGTGCTTTAGAGGTATCATACATTTGCTGTAGAATATTTTTAGATGTATCTCCTATTGCAAGAAGTGTCCTTGTCATTCCTTCTGTTATTCCCTCTTCATATAGTTCCTCAATATAAATTGCAACCTGGTTGTTAATTGGAGGCCCCATTATTCTAATGCTTCCTTGATAAACCTCTCTCTTTTTACCTGTTCTGGGAATAAATCCATAATGTGGAACTACTTCTTCTGTGCGAAAGATATCAAATCTAGAATCATACTCATTTTTTCTTAGGATTATCTTATCTTTTTCTGACATACAAATAATTCTGGACATTTGTTTTTAAATATTTGTGTGATTATAATAACAATAAATTAATAATCCAAAAGATTTATAAAATCTACACATGTATACCATTGTATATGGAAACAACAATAAGAATATCAAAAGAAGTCAAAGAGCAGCTTGACAAGATGAAACTTTTTGATAGGGCCAGTTATAATGAAGTAATTGAGAATATGATAGAGGACCATTTGGAGTTGAATGAAAAAACTAAGAGGGAAGTAGAAGAAGCAAGAAAGAGAATAAAAAAGCGTGAATTTTATACCCATGAAGAAGTTGGAAAGATGTTGGGGTTGTGATGTCTTATAGAATTGTCTGGGACAAAAAACCAAAAGAATTCCTAGAAAAATTGCAAAGAGCTATCTCCTCCAGAATTTATAAGAAAGTTAATGAATTAACGGAAAACCCCTTTCGTTTCTTGGAGCATTATGAGGGCGAAGGATACAAATTAAGAGTTGGAGATTACAGAGTTTTAATTGATGTTGACACTTCTAATAAAATTTTGAATATATTAAAAATTGGTCACAGAAAAAATATTTACAAAGAATAAATTACTTCCCCATACCTTTCATCTGCAAATCCCTCACGGCGTTCAGAACTCTTGTGTCTGGCGAGAGGACATAAACATGGTCGTCTTTTGACCTCAAAGCACGATAAATTCTCTGCAGGAATTCCCTGTTTGCCTTGTCTTTGTAGAATTCAGAATAATAATCAGGATGTGTCTTCTTGAGAATTTTCCAGAATGTTTCATTAACATTTGGATTTGGGTATTTTGTGAACACTACTGAATTGCACATCTTTCCAGGAAAGTCAACTCCTCTTGAACCCTTTGTTGTAAACAAAATATTTAGTTTTCCTAATTTGAAGTCAGAAATTCTTTTTCCTATTCTGTCGTTATCCTGTGCCGATTTCAAATCTTTTTGAGTAACGAGATTTTGATATTCAAGCAAGGCAAGTTCTTCCTCAGAAGGCAAATCATTGAACGCGTTGACATGAACCAGCGTCGGGTTTTCCGCTTTTTGAACAACTCTTGACAGCGATTTCAAATAATCCTCCCGCGTGAATTCCTTATACTGGAAATTTGAATATCTGCAATCAAATTCTGTTCCTGTGCGAGATATGTCTATGGCCCCTTGGTTCAGCGTCTCTGCTTCCACTATTTCATAGTCCTTTATTCCAAAAAGGTGTTTCAAGACATCTTCTGAATGCAAAGTTCCTGACATTAGAATTATGGCTTTATTTCCATCCACTATTTTTTTGAATTTTTCAGCCAGATTTGTTGTTACGAGATTTGCGTTCAGTCCAATCTCATCTTTGTAAAAGGAAACGTAAACATCATCAATGGTCTCAATAAAATTTTGTGCTGCTTCCAATGCCTGATTTGTATAATTTGTTTCATCAAGATTTATTTCTGTCTGAAGTTCTGAGTCCGCTGAAAGTATTTTTAATATTTCTGCAATCTTTGTTTCATTTAGTTTGTAGATTTTGTTTTCATCTATTCCCAAAGCCCTTTTGTTTCTTTCTTCCAGCTCTATTAGTTCCAAAATCTTTTTAATAGAATATTTTGCATCATTTGATTCGGGAGTTAATATTTTTAGAGCTGCAGACAATATATTTAGATTTAGCCGTATTTGATTTGACAGATTATCCAGAAACTCGTCTGCTTCATCAATTATCTCAACCTCTGTCAAGGGTTTTCTTTCCGTGGCCATTTCTGCGAGATACTTTGCAGAATTGAAAATTATAACATCTGCATTAAGATATGCAAGATATTGGTCATAATAAGAGCATCCTTTTTTTCTATGGTAGAAAATAAATTCCCTTCCGTTTATTCCTTTGTATCTTTTTTTCTCCGCATCTTTCAAATGATTCAATTCAAGAGAAGCAGGAAGAATGGGGCTCCAATATGGATTTGATGGAGCTATTGAGAATCTTCTTATATTTTTTAATTCGGGCATTTCGCTATTTGTAAATGGGTTTTCCTCATAATACTCTTTTATTTTTTGAAAGTTTCTTTCGTTTATTTTTATCGTATCCGGAAGGTTTGGATCTGCGCATGAAATTCCGGGAAAGATTATTGAGTCGTGATTACCTCTCCCAGTTATCATAGCTATTTTGAGCTTATTTCCATCATTTTTGAGCAAGTATTTATCTTTCATATAATCATCTTCATACTGCTTTTGCAGGGACTTTATTGGAACTATAATTGACGATTTTCCTAAAATTCTGGAAACATTCAAAGCAATTGCTGACTTCCCTGTTCCGCAAACCCCGTGCAGAAAAATCACTTTCTTCCCTGATTTTATTTTTTCAACAATCTCTTTTACAATATCTTCCTGCGTTTTTCCATTTGAGAATTTTAAAGGTTCTAGGAATTTGTCGTTTTGATACAAACTCCAATATTTGTTTTGAAAGATATTTTCTAATTTCGGGGTCTCATCTTTCAAAAAGGAAAGTTTGCTTGAGGTTTTAAGATGTTTGTTATAGATTTCTCCATTGTCTTTAAGAAAATTATTTATGGAAGATTCCGATGATATTTTCCTTTTGATATTGCATGCAAAACAATTGCCCCTGTGATTAATGGCCCGTCCGCAGGTCTGACAGGAATAATTTTTACCGCTTCTTCCTTGAAAATCAGTTTTTGAGTATTCAATAAGCTTTTCATCAATTCTTAATGGTTTTCCTTGGGAGTCAAATTCAATCCTCTTTTTCATTTTGGTTAGAAAAGACGTAATTTTAAAAGATTAACTGAGAAAAGTTTATTCATAAAAGGTTCTGATTAAAACCACTTATTCTTTACAAAGAACAACGCTGCGTTTGTAACAGCGACGAGGAAAGTTCCCCAAGAAATATCAACTAATGCGAATTTCAATGGATAGTCCTTGATAAAAGTTAGATTTGTTCCATCGTAGATTCCATACATAACAAATCCAAACAACGCGCCGTAAATCAGCGCTTGTGAATATGAGTTTGACACTGGAAGGACAAAAATCAAAAGACCCAATGTCATAAGAACATACACAAATATTGCTGCATATAGATTTATTTTGAATTGTCCGCTTACTATGTTTGAAATATGTCCTATTTGCGACTTGAAGAAATCACCTATGACATAGTTAAGCCAGATGAAATCAAGAATTAAAAAAATCACAAGTCCAACGAAGAATAAAATTATGATTTCTTTCATTTTATATCAAAGAAAAATGTGTTTAAAATTGTTTGGAGCGCGTCCAAGATTCAAACTTGAAAAGAACCAAGTTTCTTTTCTATTTTCCTTTTTGCTTAAACTGATTTGTCCAAGCCACTCGCTGTTTCATTTTGTTCAACAGCACCAAGCCTGTGCTGAGAATTGAACTTGAAAACAACTACGTTTTTTTCTATTTTCCTTTTTGTTTAAACCGATTTATCCGACTCTAAAAAGCCTGTGCTGAGAATTGAACTCAGGACCTTTTCCTTACCAAGGAAACGCTCTTACCAACTGAGCTACACAGGCGTTTGAGTGTAGCGAACCAACCAGTTTAAGCGAATTCAAACTGGAAAGTGCGCGAGAAAACTTCGTGTTCTCGCTGAGCTACACAGGCGTTATAGCCACAGCTGGAAAAGAAGAATATCATTTAAAAGAATTTGTGAAAAAGCAACATCCTGTAAAATGTTAGCTACAGAATCTAAAAAACATATCTTATTCGTTCTACTACCACACTTGGATCTTTAGCTGAGCGCAAAAGTGGCTGGTACCCAGCTCTTACAGCCTGATATCCATTATACAAACTCTTTAAAGAAAAATTCACTGCTTGATTAAGTGTTATTCTACTTTTTTGAGCGATTGCCTCTAAATGATGTTGTGTCGTCTTCATGAGATTAAAACTACCTTTTCTTGTTTTTGACTGATTTTCCAAAGAAATAAAAAGATGAATATTAAAAGGATTATACATCCAAGCTGGGGGACTCAAATCAGGATTTTCATAGGAATGTATTAAACCCCTGTTATTTTCTTCTAAAATATTATATGTAAAATGAACTGCACGGCGGATAGCTTCACTTTTGCTGGCAAACTCAAACGGGCGAAATTCTTCAAACAAGGCATCTCCAAATACATCTTGAGAAAAAGTAAAATGTCTATATGGCTGAGGTAATTTTAATTTAGGCATTAAATTAACTTCTATTTTAACCTTTTAAAACTTATGAAACAAAATTATTTCCTAAACCATCTCATAAAAATAAGGGTTAGGTAAACAATCAAGAAAGTCAAAGCGAGAACTCCTGTTACCAATGAAACAGCCCAAAAAATATTTATCCACAATTCATTTTCTGATGCGTAATAAATTCCAAGAGAAAAACCAAAGAGAATCCCAGAAAGTATCATGTATCTTAAAGCAAGATGAATTTTGCTTGATGAAGTCACAATAGCAGAACGAGAAGGTCTTCTTTTCATCCTCTTTTTAGCCATATATGAATTATGAAAAAAGAGTTTTTAAATATTCCCAAAACACAACAATTCTTATAAACAAAAACCAACAACTTCATTGATGTATATTGATCCTCATGTTCATTTAAGGGACTTCAACCAAAAGCACAAAGAAACAATAAAGCACGGATTGGAAGTCGCAAGGGATTCTGGAGTTGACGCTGTTTTTGAAATGCCGAACACAGATCCTCCAATAGTCACAAGAGAATTGGTTGTTGAACGACTGAAACTTTCAGAACAATCTGGAGTTCCAGAGGTCTTTCATGGAATTTACATTGGCTTGACTGCTGATTTAAAGCAAGTAAAAAATGCAGTCAACATTTACAATGAATTTTTTCCAAGAGTTGTGGGAATGAAACTTTATGCAGGACATTCAGTAGGCAATTTAGGAGTTACAAAACTTGAAGAACAAAAAAATATTTATAAAGCACTGACAGAAGAAAATTACAAAGGAATATTAGTTGTCCATTCTGAAAAAGAAAGCGAGATGGAATCTGAAAAATGGAACCCTGTTCTTCCCATAACACATTCATACGCCCGTCCTGAAAAAGCAGAAGTAGAGTCAGTTAAAGACCAAATTGAATTCGCAAAAGACAGCGGCTTCAAGGGAAAACTACACATTGGACATATCTCTGTTCCAGAAGCAGTTGAGTTAGTTGTTCAAGCGAAAATAGATAAAATTGATGCTTCATGTGGAATTTGTCCGCATCATTTTATTTTTGACTGGAATCAAATGAGTGTAAAAAACGGGATTTTGTGGAAAATGAATCCCCCATTAAGGTCTCCTCAATCAAAAACAAAAATGCTTGAATTATTAAAAGAGGGGAAAATTGACTTCATAGAGACAGACCACGCCCCACATACTTTCACAGAAAAAAAATATCATCCATTTATGTCAGGAATTCCAGGATTAGCGTGGTGGGATTTGTTTGCAGAGTTCTTGAGAAAGAATGGATTTTCAGAAAAACAAATTGAGGACTTAACATTTGAAAATGCAAGAAAAAGATTTGAATTAAAAATAGAAAAAACAGACAGACAAAGAATAAATCACAGGAATGAATATTCTTTTAATCCTTATGAAGCGATTGAAAAAGAACTCAACGCTTAGTTTTATTTAGAGAGGAATTATTTTCATAAGGCGTCCAGTCCATCTTCAAGACATTTGAAGTTATCTGCACAACATTCTTGACCGCATATACCATCCAAGAAAAATAAAGATTCGCCGATTCTTTAACTCCGTCAAAGCTGGTAAAATCAGCAGACCTGTTCTTGAATACAGACACTGCCCCAAAATACATGAAAATTATAAGTGCTATAAGAAAAAATAAAAAAACCTTGTGCTTGAATTTCTTTACTTCAAAAAGAAGAAAAAGACCCACAATAACAAGTCCTAAAATCAAAAGCCCTGTGTTTGAAAACAAGTCAAAATTCATTTTTTAACAAACAACTACAAGTATAAAAACTTTTCAGAAAAAAATATAAAGAGATATACCTACTTTACAACATGAACAAAAGTATGGTTTTTGTTGTTTCTGGCATTTTAATTTTGGCGCTTTTAGGGATATTTCTGCTGTTGAATCAAAAGTCAAATCAAAACTCTTCAAATTCTAATGAAGACATTAATGGACTGAATAATCAAACAAGTATGAATATTGTAAATGATGAGACCGTTGCAGAAAGTGATACATCATCTTCCAGTTCAGAGACATCCAATCCAACTATCCACAAGATTGAAATAAAAAATTTTGATTTCTCGCCAACCGAGTTAAGAATAAAAGTTGGTGATAGTGTTGAATGGACAAACATGGACTCTGTCGGCCATACAGTGACTTCTGATTCAGGTAAAGAACTGGACTCTAGTTTGCTTTCAAAAGGAAAAACATATTCACATACATTTGCAAGCACAGGAACTTACGAATATCACTGCTCGCCACATCCATACATGAAATCTAAGATAATTGTGGAGTAATTTCAAATAAAAGTTTTATAAATTAACTTAATTCTTTTGTAATATAGCCCTGTAGCACAGCGGTCAAGTGTTCAGCCCTCTGGCCGAGCGATTTCGTGGTAGAGAGTAAATCTCATATCCATGACTCGTGCGAGATCGGGAGAACGGCTGAGACCCAGGTTCGAATCCTGGCAGGGCTATAATGAATTGCAGGATTCGTTAAATCGGTTTAAGCGAAAAGGAAGTTAGAAAGAAAACTTGGTTTCTTTTGCGATTTCATCAGAGGCAGTTGGAAATCGGGTTCCGCAATTTGAGGAGATTCAAAGACAAATGGTTCTTTATGCAGATTCCTTCGGAGGCAACAAAAAGAATCTGCCGTTCAGTGTTTAGAGGAGATTAGAAAAGAACCAGCGGGTTCTTTTCATTCGGATTCTGGTAGGGCTATAATTAAATTTAAATATGCAGCAAGATTATATTGTCTATGGCTAAATCTGCCACAAAAGAAAAAGAAGTTGGGAAAGTTTCAAGTTATTACATACATCCAAAAGTTGCCGCGATAAAGCTTTCCGGAAGTTTGAAAGTCGGCGACAAAATCCACATAAAAGGACACACAACTGACTTCAAGCAAAAAGTTTCTAGCATGCAGATTGAGGGAAAAAGCGTGGACACAGCAAAGAAAGGCGACCACATCGGCGTGAAAGTTTCTGATAGGGTAAGACCCAATGACAAGGTTTTTCTTGAATAAAAGTTTTATAAATTAATTCTTTCATTTTAATGAAGAAGCCCCGTTAGTTTAGAGGCCAAGAATGCGGCCCTCTCAAGTTGAAGAAATCTGAAAAGATTTCCGATTCAATCCAGTTTCACGGATTTGAACACAAACAAGGGAGAATCAATCTCGTTGAGAGAAAGATTTTTGCGCAAGCAACTTTGTTTTGCGGTCTGGGAAATTTTGGAGAACGGCCGTGACCCGAGTTCAAATCTCGGACGGGGCGTTGAGGTTTGAAGAAAAAACTTTTAACTGAAAGGAGATTAGAAAAGAAACTTGGTTCTTTTCAAGTTTAATTTTCAGCACAAGGTTTTATATTTCAAAAAGTTTTTAAATTGTGTAAACAAAAAAAATCATGAGTTTAATAAAAATTCCAGAAAGTATCCGAGTTGATTATGAAGCAGTATTCCAAGGAAGTTTAAGTCCAAGAAATCTAAGGTCTTATAATTGGAAAACCTTTTTTGTGTCTGGCGGAAGCGTAGAGGGAATTGATAACATAAATAATTGGGTGGATGATTACATGGAAAGAGCAGGATTCAAATATATGCCTAATTCTTTGAGATATGAAGAAAGAGGATTTTTTAAAGAGGAGGTTGGTCCCGGAATAATTCGTACTTTTAGAAAGCTCCAATTGGCTTTTGCAGATAATCTTAAAAAAGAGGAAAATAGAAAAATCAAAAACGATCCACATGATTATCCATATATTCATGTTAGAATAAGACCACATTTATTAATTTCTCTAAGACATATTGATTCTTTTTGGTTGAAAGATAATCCTTTAGATATTGCCTAATAATTTCTGCATAAATTTATAAAACCCCAAATTTATTCTTTGAAATGACTGAGAAAAAGGACAAAGACGAAAAATCTTTGGAGAAATTAAAGGAAGAATACAAGAAACTACAGAAAAAGCATGATTTGCCTTCTTTTGAAGAAATGAACGAGAATTTTTCAATAGAGAAACTTGCCGAGATTCAAACGGAAATTTTGATAAGGGAAGTCAGAAGGGTGATGGTTGAAAAAATCTTTGGTTATTTGAGAACCATTGAGACATTCATAAATCCCTCAAACGCACCTATGTTTGTGTTTTCAATTGTTAAATCATTCAGCGAAAAAGACAAAAAAGTCCTGAATGATATCTACAAAGAACTTGCCAAAAATGAAGTTGAATTAATCAATCTTGATTTGGAATATTCAGAAGAGAAAGAAGCAGAATTCATAAAAGATTCCTGCAAAATTTGGAAAAGAACGAGCAAGCAATTCATTGAAATAATAGAAGATGTAAAAAAGAACTGGGACAATAAGTCAGAAACAAGCAGAGGTTATTTTGGGTGAAAAATTTCTTTTTATTCCATTCACCCACCCAAATAATAAAGATAAATAATCTAAACACCCAAAAGTTTTATTATATTAACAATTAAGTTGTTTATTTTTCTACTAATTTCTCAATAATATCCTCAAGATTTATCTCAAGAATTGCAATCGGCATTTTTATTTTCCAATTTCTCAAAATTCTCGGATGAACTTCTCCCATGAACCCAATTGATTTCTTGTCTAATTTTATTTCTAGAGTTCTTCCATCAATCATATATGGAGGAAATTCTTTCGGCTCTAAGCATTCGGTTTTCAAATCAATCATTTCCATAAGATAGTCAAAGACCTGTTTGATCTCTGTAAAATTTCCTGGTGTTAATACTATCGCAAGCGATTCTTCTTCTTTTATCTTATCATTTATTTCAAATACTTTACCTACCTCAAAGATTTTTTGTGGATATTCAACATCAACATTCTCTGAGATATTCTTTAGAAGAAAATGGCTCAGGTCTTTTCTTAAAATATTGTATTCGGTTTTTGAGCCATTTAATTGAATAAAACCTTTTTCATTCATTGACATTTTCTTGAATTGGTCCTCTTTAGTTGTCAGATGATAATTTGAAACCTCAATGATATTCAAGCCCGTTAGGATCTCTGAAATTTTTTTCTTTATTATCTCTCTTTTGCTTTCTTCTCCTATCGTTGAAATTGATGGTATTTCTGGAATGAAATTCTCATAACCATATGCAATTGCAATGTCTTCAATCAAATCAACTTCATGCAGAATATCTGTCCTCCATGCCGGAATCGTTGCAGTTCCTTTGTTATAACCATATCCCATCTTTTCCAAAGATTCTTGGACTTGTTTTTCTGTTAATCCAAGCCCTAATAATTTATTTACTTTGTCCAATGATAATTTCATCTTTTCCACTGAAAAATCAGGAGTTTTCACTTCATTAACATCCATTTGGTAAATAGTCCCTTCCATATCTGCGAGAGTAGCGCAAAGAATATTCAGGCATTTTTTTAGAATTTCAAGATCAAACCCAGAACACTCAACAAAAACATCTTTTGTGCTTTCAGTGATTTTACCTGTTAATTCTGAATTTATTATCGGTGGCATGCTAAGAATATTATTTTTTGTGTCAGTGAATACGGGGAATTTTTCCTTGCCTTTTAGCAAATGTGAATATTCAACTCCTGCAGGATGCTTTCTCAATATTTCAATTCCAGACATTTCTTTTGCTGAATTTAAAGGCGCGAATTTAATTTTTTCCGGTTCAAGTGCTTTGAATGTTATTGGAAGGGAAATCTTTTCAAGAGGATAAATTCCTATTGCTAGTTTTTTTCTTTTTCTTCCAACTGTTGTGTGAAGCTTTTCCTGGAGCTCAATTATCTCTTTTATTCTTTTGTCATTAAGTTTTAAGTCAGTTACTATTGCGCACGCTGTGTAAGGTCTGATATTCTTCACAGATGAATCAACAATTACTTCATAATTCTTTTTTGGCTTATTGATTTTGTATTCTATCAGTCCTATTTTTTTCCCGAGAAATGCAAGGAATGCGCGCTTGAATCCTTGGTATGAGAGCATATCTGGACGATTTGGGAAAATTTCTATCTGAATTTCGTTTTCATCAAGTTTCTCCAAGGGAGTTCCGAACATTGAAATCCTTCCCTGCATTTCTACATCCAGTTTTCCTATTTCTTCCTCAAATGTTTTCCTGTCAATATTTATTACTGCCATTTTATTCTAATTCTATGATATAATGCCCATGTCTATTTATTTCCTCAATTGAGTTGAAGTCAGTGACTTTTATTTTGCTGACATTCTTCGCTATTTTTTTCACAACCCTTCCTGTATATTCTTTTGTAAGTGGGCTGTATTCCTCAAACACAATTACATCCCCTTCTTTTAAATCAAAGTCCGCGAGACGCACGTCTGTTTTTTTCTTTCCTTCTGCTATTTTTCTGAATAATTCCGGCCAGCATTTTTTCCTAATTTCCATTTTATTTCTCGTCAACACCTCCAGCCAGTTTATTTGCGTGTTTTGCTTGCTTGATTTTGTCAATTGGAAATCTTTTTTCGTATTCTTCAACAACTTTCAATGTTTCTTTCTCAGCATCAATGCCGCAAATAGTTGCAATCTTCATTGTTAGGTATTCCATATATCCAATGAAATTCTCAACTTCTGCCTTGTTCTTTTCAATCAGTTCTTTTTGTTTTTCAGGATCAACCCATTTTATTATGTTCCAGAATTCTCCAATTTCCTCATTCATATTTAACAATAAATCCTTTATCTCCGAGTATTTTCCCCATTCTCTTTCCTCATTGAATTTTTTTACTTTGTCCTGTGCTTCGCTCATTTTGTTATTTCATCTGCAGTTTTCTTTAATTCTTCAGTGGATTTTTGTGGACCCAACTGTGTCGTTATGTAACCAGGATATTTCTTAAAAAATACTTTGTCTTTTGCCCAAATTTCTTCAAATTTGTTTTCTAATCCATAGATTGGATACAACTTTATATGGGCATGATTTACTCCTAATCCTTCCATAACCAAAGCAGTTCTTTTTACTTTTAGTTTTTTATCTAATAATTGCGCAATTTTTTTTGTTGCTTTCATTATTTCTAAATAAGCTCTTTCATTCATTTCAAAAACATAAGAATCAAAATGCTTCTTAGGGATTACTAATGTCATTCCCTTTACATTTGGATTTATGTCTAAGATTGCCATGAAGTTTTTGTCTTCCCAGATTTTTACACTTGGAATTTTTCCTCTAATTATTTTGCAAAATATGCAGTTTTCCATTTCATTTCATCCAAAATTTCATTTTCCTCAGTTGATTTAAATCATTCTTGTATAATTCACGAAGATCTTGTATTTTGTAGTAATCCATCAAAATCCTGTCAAAACCAGGACCCCATGCAAGAACAGGAATGTTTTCTCCTAATAATGGGACAACTACTTCTGGACGAAAGATTCCGGCTCCGCCTAATTCAAACCATACTTTTCTTTGAGGATGAAATACTTCTATTCCCACAGAAGGTTCTGTATATGCATAAAAACTTGGTCTGAAT
>JACQLJ010000005.1 GCA_016234065.1 Candidatus Pacearchaeota archaeon | reverse complement strand
CTTCTATCGTAACATCGCTTATGCCCGCAGCAACCACAACACCTTGCGTTATTTTGTAACTATTTAATAATAGCATCAAAAATCCAGGATTTTCCTTGATTCGTCAAAGATCCTCTTTGAAAAATTGTCTGACGTTTCTCCAAGTTGTTTCTCAATTGACAATGAGTTCATCAAAACTGGGAGGAGGTTATCAAATTTTGAAGGGTTTTCAGTTGAAAAGATTTTTATTGTTTCGGCTTCAACATCTCCGGACTGCTCAATTTCGTTTTCAATATCGGGATTTTTTGTTTTCAAGTTGTGGGTGTTTTTCAGAAAAGAGTAAGCCATCTTGCTTTTCGCAAAGTCCTCTATTCTCTTGAAATCAATGTCCGAGTTCTTGAAATTCTCCAATTCTCCCCTCACCCTTAATAAAACAACTTTGTCATTCAAATCTCTATCCCTTAACTCCAAAATTATTTCTTCGGTAGCATTTGAGTTTGTAGCTATAAAATCAACAATCTCAACATCTTTTATTTTAAGCTGAATTTTTTTTCTTTTTGTTTCATTTCCAAGAGTTTCAACAATGTAAAAACTGCCGCACTTCAATGTCTCAAGTTCAGCAAAGTTATTTGGGAATACTGGCCCTGGATAAACAAAATTCTTGTAATTAAAATCAATATGCAAATGTCCCATTGCATAGTAATCAGCATAAGGCAAAGAATCAGCGTCAATCGCCTCAATTGGAAGATCTCCTTTTGCCTTATCAATAGTTGTGTGCAGCATAAAAATTCTGAATCCTTCAACTTCATCAAGCACGACTTTTTTCAAGTCATTAATGTCAAGTCCGGTTTTCTTCCCAGGATATCCGTACAAAACAATGCCATTAAAAATTGTTGGACTCAAAACTATTTTCTCGTCTTCAATTCTGAAATTTGCGACATTCTTGCAGAATCCGGCTTTTTCCAAAACTTCCAAAAATGTTTTTCCTGCAACAGAATAATCATGGCTTCCTCCTATAATAAAACACTTTATATTTTCATCATGAATTTTTCTGAACTCAGCAAAGGTCTTCTTTAAAATCTCTATTGAGGGATAAGGAGTGTCAAACAAATCTCCTGCTATAAGAACAAAATCAACTTTTTCATCAATGCATACTTGAAGCGCTTTCTGGAAAGATTGAAAATTCAAATCCTGCATTTCTTCTTGTTTCCACCCCCCAAGATGGACGTCAGACATGTGGGCAAATTTCACCATTTTTTACCTAAAATTTTAGGTTCGTAGAACTATTTAAAGATAGTTGTGAAAAATTATTTTAATTCCCAAACATAAATTTCTTCAAAAAATAATTTTTCTTTGTCAAGCATTTTTTTTCTGTATTTCCCAAATTTTATTTTGCCAGAAATGGAACTTGTTAGGAGAAAAATCTTTCCATCTTTATTCAAATATTCTTTTGATTGTTTTAGGAATCTGTTTATTGTTTCATTCCCTTTTTTTCCACCTGTCGTTGAAAGCTGTGAAGAAAGTGGTTCTCTTATATCACGAGGCAAATAAGGGGGATTAAATATTATTAAATCAAACTTTTCTTTTATATTTTCAAATAAATTAGATTCTATGCAGTTAAAACCGAGTTTTTTACAATGCTCAACTGCTAGAGGATTTAAGTCGCATGAAAAAATATTATCCTTGCTAACACCAAGTTTTTTCAACATCTCAAGCAAAATCCCAGAGCCGCTTCCTATCTCAAGGATTTTTAATTTTTTATTTTTATTTAACATTTCCGGAATCTCATTTGACAAAACCCTTATCAAAAGGTAAGAATCCTCTGCAGGATTGTAAATTTCGTGCATTATGAAATTTTTCTTGAAATTTTATTTTGTGAAATCTTGTATTTCAACATTTTATTTTAATTCATAAATTTATCTTAACTAAGAATATCACTCAAAAACTGGATAACATCTTCTCTGTAGAGATAAACCGCTGTCAAAGCAACCCCTATAAAAAGAACAAAAACCATAGTTACAGCAACCCAAGGTAATGTTGAATTGTCACTTTTTGATTGCCCATAATTAGAAACAACCTGACTAGGATTCTGACTTGATTGCTGGAGGTTTTGTGTTTTAGGATTTTGAGGAGTTTGGCTTTCTGAAAAAGATTCTTTGTTTATTCCTGATTGAAAACCCTGCACTTCCCTCGCTGCTTGCTCAATTTCTGCTCTGTCATATCCAGAATTATAAAAACTCTGCATTGCTTGCTGAAGCGTCTCGCCTTTTGTCAACGCCATTTTTAATCCCTCAACAATTTCTTCTTTCATTTGGCATATCTCCTATGACGGATATATTGATTTTGTTATATAAAAATCTTCATTATTTTATGAGAAATTATTTTATCTCTACTTTCTGGCCGTTATGCATAAAATGGCAATTGTGTTCGCTATAACCCAGGTCTTTTGTAAGTTCATGCATTGGTTTTAGATGATGAACAGGGCCATGAGACGGAATTATGTGTTCTGGATTTAGAATTGAGATTAACTCTCTTATGTCTTCTTTGCTTCCGTGTCCTGAAACATGAACATTGTCGTAAATTCTCGCGCCCAATTTTTTTAATCGTTTGTCAAGTTCACCTCTGTTCTTTATGTTAATGGGCACGGGGATTGTTTTTGAAGAGAATATCACATTATCATTTTTTTCAAATTCAAATGGAAGTTTTCTGTGGGAAATTCTGTCAAGTATGCTGCCTGGCTCTCCCTGATGTCCTGTGCAAACAACCATATATTTTTCTTTTTCAGTGCTAACTTTTTTCAGAGCAGATTTCAGTTGATTCCCATAAATCTTTATCTCAATATCTTTTCTGAAAGGAGCCAAGTGATTTACAGAGGCCGCGGATAAGTATTTGTTTAAAGTTCTTCCAAGAAATAGAACTCTCCTGTCAATTTTCTTCCCAAATTCAACTATGCTCTTCAGTCGCGCGATATGAGATGAAAATGTTGTCACAAAAATACTTGATTTCTCTCCTCTCAGTCCAGACAGAACATCGCCAACCATATCTCTTGCGACTTTTTCACTTGGAGTTTTTTGTTCAGAACCGCAGTAAAGAGAATCAGCAATCAATAATTTTACTCCTTGTTTTGACATTCTCCTCAATGTGTTGTAATTCGGCGGATTCCCCATAACGGGAGTGTTGTCAAGTTTGAAATCATTTCCATAAATCACAATTCCTTCGTTGGTGTATAGAGCAACCATTGTTGTATGCGGAATTGAGTGAGTCATATGGACAAATTCTGCTGTGTATTCTGTGTTTTTGCCCTTTATTTTTATAGAAGAATTTATCTGCGCAATCTTTAACTGGTTAGGCAGATGTTTTCCTTCATCTTCAAGAGTTTTTTTCAAAATACTCATAGTCATTGGCGAGCCAATTACCGGTGCATTGTATCTGTAACTAAGATATGGAACAGCGCCAATATGGTCAAGATGTCCATGACTTAGAAAAATCGCTCTTATCTTATTCCTGAGCTGTAAATCATCAAGAATCAAATCATCTGGTAGAGCGGCTTTTCTTCTCAATTTTTTTTCATTGATTTCAGCACCCTTTTCCTCTTCCTGGATTTCTATAACTGCAGGAATGTGCAAACCAGCGTCAAATATGAATGCATCTTCTCCTGTTTTAACAACAGTCATGTTCTTTCCGACCTCGCTGTAACCGCCAATTGAGTAAATCTCCATCTAAAAAGAACCCGCTGGTTCTTTTTGAATCTCCTCTAAACGCTCAACGGCGACTTCTTTCATTGCCTCCGACGGAAGTCGCAAAGAACCCTTTTGAACTTCCTCAAAGCTCCGACCAAAACAACCAAATTTATTTAATTGAATTTTCATTTTACCATAAAAGGAAAAAGAAGTTTAAAAGTTTAATTAAGAAAACTCACTCATTTCGTTCGCTAAGATGTCTAGCTAGTGCTCATTCATTTTTATTATTGTTAAAATAAATTTATCGGTAGTGTGATTAGTAATTGTTTGTTGGGGCGGGAGGGTGGGAATAAAATTATAAACATTATTTTCTTTTT
>JACQLJ010000003.1 GCA_016234065.1 Candidatus Pacearchaeota archaeon | reverse complement strand
ATAAAATTAAAATGAAAAAAATAAATAAAAAAGATATGAATAGAAGAGGAATGAGCGCTTTGGTTGCTACTGTGCTGCTTATTGTTTTTGTAGTTTCTCTAGGATTGATTGTAATTAATTGGAGCAGCAAGTTAGTTGGAAAAGGCATTGAGCAATCCAAAAGCAAAATTGGTAGCAGCTTGGAATGCGCAGATGTTAGCATCAAACTTGAAGAAAAACCAGGAGCTGCCTCGACGATAATTGTAAAGAATAACAATAAAAATAATTTGAAACTTGAAGGGTTCATTACTCGCTTCTTTATTTCTGACCAGAAAGTTGTTGTTGATTATGCAAATGAAAACACCGAGATAAAATCTTTCAGCGCTAAAGAGTTTGACTTTTCAAATCATCAGACTGTTGATGCTGCTGGAAATCCTGGAGTTTTAGTTAAATGGGACGGGAAAAAAAGAATTGAAATAATTCCAAAAGTTGATATTGGCGAGGAGATTGTTAATTGCGATAATAAGAAAACTGGATGGGAGAAATAAAAAAGAGAATAATTAAATATTAATTGAAAATAAAATGTTTATGATGAATAAAAAAGGAGATATATGGATTTCAGCTGCATTGTATACTGCGCTTGGAGTGATAATGGTTACGCTTATTCTGAGCGTTGGAATGCCTTTTGTTAATAAATTGAAAGAGAGAAATACTGTTTTGCAGACTAAGAATGTCATGTATGAAATGGACAATGTGATAAGAGCTGTTTACAATGAAGGCTTTGGAAGCAGAAGGCCGTTGTATGTTGAAATTGGCGAAGGAGATTTTTTGATTGACAATGCAAATGACAAGATAAGCTGGAAGATTGTTAGCGACGAGAAATTAGGAATCGAGCCTGACCTGGCTAATCCAATTGAAGAAGGAAGCTTGAAAATTCAATCTAAAACCCTTGGACAGGGATATGAAATAGAATTGTATTTGGATTATAAAGATGAAATTGATATTGAAAGCAGCCTGAGACTGTTAAGCGGGAAATATAATCTTGTTATTGAACATGTCTTTGATAATAAAGATTATGTGAATATAAGAGAGAGCTGACTAAGCGAAAACATGATAGGGTGCTAATGAGTAAGTTTTATATTTAGGCTTTGTATTTTATATTCTGAGGTGATATGTTGCTAAAGCTAGATTCTTTATTTAAAAAGAAAAAAAGTAAGAATGGAGAAGTGAAGAACGACGAGAAGAAAGATGAATCTCAGTTTAAGATAAATTTTGATGCTAAAAAGCCTATGCTGGCTGATGTCAGCGACCAAACAAAACTTGACCTGAGATATGGCTTGATACTACCTTATGCATACGCCCATCTTTATTGGGATGAGGTTCATGGAGAGGTAATCTATGGCATTGAAGAGCCTAATTTAGATGTCAAGGAGAAAGAAATCCTTAATACTCTTGAGCAAGGCGTACAAGAGCTGATAGATATAAGTTTCATTAATGTCGACGACAAAGAAGTTCTGATTGAATATTTGGAGAAAAATGTAAAAGTGCTTTTGAAAGAGCTTGGAATTGTAATCAACAGGAACTCTTACTTGAAGCTGATGTATTACCTATACAGAGACTTTATTGGATTAAATAAAATCGAGCCCCTCATGAATGACTTCTACATTGAAGATATTGAATGCAATGGCGTCAAAACTCCAGTTTATTTAGTACACAGAAAATTCGGGAATATAAGAACCAATATTGTTTATGATGACTTTGATGAGCTTACTAGCTTTGTAGAGAAATTAGCGCAAAAATGCGGGAAATATATTAGCTATGCAAATCCAATTATGGACGGCAGATTGCCTGATTCCGGAGCGAGAGTAAATGCAACATATACAGAAGATATTAGCTCCAGAGGACCAACTTTTTCAATTAGAATGTTCACTAGAGAGGCATGGAGCCCTGTGAAACTGATGAGCATTGGAACTGTTTCTGCTGAAGTACTTGCTTATTTATGGATAATAGTCGAGCATGGGACTAACATACTCGTCGTCGGCGGGACAGGATCTGGAAAAACTACGATAATAAATGTGATTGCTTCTTTTATCAGGCCAGAAGCTAGAATTGTTAGTATAGAAGACACAAAGGAACTTCGCTTGATACATGAAAATTGGCTACCTAGTATTGCAAGAGCAGGAACGGGAGTTGGAGGGGAGAATACTGGAGAGATAACTTTGTTTGATCTGCTTAAAGCTAGTTTTAGACAGCGCCCAGATTACGTTATCGTCGGAGAAATTAGAGGACAAGAAGCCAATGTTCTTTTCCAAGGCATGGCTAGCGGACATAGCGGCCTTGCAACAATGCATGCTGATGATGTAAAAACAGTAATTAAAAGGTTAGAGACTGCCCCTATAAATCTTAGCCCTAGCTTAGTAGAGATACTTGATGTTGTCTGCCTTGTGTCGCATGCAAAAGTCAAAGGCCAGGACGTGAGGAAACTCAGAACTGTGCAGGAAATTATAAGCGTTAAGGAAAATGGCGACTCTGAAGTAAATGTTCCTTTCCAATGGGACGCTGGAAGAAATGTTTTCATGTTCAAAAGAGAGAGCATAGTGTTCAAAAAGATTGTTACTAAAAGAGGCGTTAAAATGGAAGAACTTCAGAGAGAGTTTGAAACCAGAAGAAAATTGCTTAATGTGCTGTATAAGAAAAACATAACCGAGTTTGAAGAGGTTCAAAGAATTATAAGCGACTACTATAAAAACAAAGATGCTGTTTTGAAGAGGTTTTTGCCATGAGCCTTGACGACTTTAAGAAAAATCTGGCTAGAATTAAGGATATCAGCGCCGATTATGACAGAGTTTTTAAGCAGAAAAATGAAATCGAACTTGATATAAGAAATTTGAAAGTGAAATATAGAGAAGCAAAAATAGAGAGGGATGTTTTTTCCGAATATAATAAAAAATTAAGCAATGCTGAAAATGAGCTGAATGATCTGCGCGAGAAGATAATGGAATTATGCAGGAAAAATAGTTTGATTCTAAATGATGAGCTGAAAAATGTTGTATGAACAGATTCAGAAAAAGATAGAAGAAGCTGAAAAGATTATTAATGAAATTGAAGCTGTTAAAAGAGAATCCAAAGATCTTCTTAATGATTATAATAAACTAAACAAAAATTTTGTCAAGGAGAAAGTTAGCGAAGATGAGTATAAAAATAAACTGAAACAATTTGAAGAGAAAGATGTCAGAGGAAGCAAAACTGTTAAAAAAATTATAGGACTTTTAGAGAATTTGAAAGATATTAACCAAGACATTTGCAAGCTATTTGAAATCAAAGAAAAAACTGATGATGTTGAAGTTGATATTAAAAGAGCAAAAGCATTCGCTAAAATTTTGAAGAAAGGTAAAGTTACAGAGGAGAAAATAAAATACAGCACTTATTCTTACATCTTTCTTGGAAAATATGCAAACATGATGTTTGACAAATTCAGCAAAAAACTTGCCAGAAAATATCCCGAATATTTTGAATCTCTTTATAAAAATCTTAGGCTTGCAAACATTCGAGTCTTTTCAAACACCTACATCAATATAGGAATAATGGGAAGCTGTGCCGGGACTTTAATTGCATTCTTTTCAGGATTCTTAATTTTTGGATTCGGCATATTAGATATAATCAGAAGCTTTATGCTTGGAATACTTTTTCTGTTTATGCTTGCTTTTATTTTTTATTATTATCCTAAAGTCGTTGTCGACGGCAGAAGAAGAGAAATTAAAAATGACTTGCCATTTGCAATAATACACATGGCTGCTGTTGCAGGCAGCGGTGCGAAACTGGTTGATATCTTTGGAATGTTGCTTCAGAGCAAAGAATACAAAGCACTTTCTGGAGAGATAAAAAGGATAATGAATTACGTTCATTTATTCGGATACAATCTTACAACAGCATTAAAATCTGTGGCTGAAACAACTCCAAGCAATGAATTCAAAGAGCTGCTGAATGGAATGATTAGCAGCATTGAAAGCGGCGGAAGCATTAAAAGTTTTTTGAAGAATAAATCCGAGGATACTTTGATAAGATACAGGCTTGAAAGAAAAAAATACGTGGAAACTTTAAGCACGTATACTGACATTTACACAGCTATATTAATTGCAGCACCTTTGCTGTTTGTAATCGTGCTTGTGTTGATATCTATCGTCGGAAGCAAACTTGGAGGACTGGAGATCGGATTCATAGAAAAAATAGGGACCTTTGTTGTAGTTCCTGCGCTGAATATTGGCTTTATTATTTTCATGAATATTGTCCAACCTGAAATGTAAAATGAAAACCAGAAAAGAATTTTTAATCGGAATAATTGCATTTTTAGTTTTGATCAGTGTTGACTTCGCGCTATTTTTTGGAACAAGATGGTTTTGGAGTTTGCTGCTTTTGAGTTTTGTTTTTGGCGGATTGCCTGGGTATCTAATGTACTTGAGAGAAAATAAGCGGCAGAAAGAAATTGAAATTGAATTCCTGGAATTTATTAGATCTCTTGTTGAAGGCGTTAAGTCTGGAGTGCCAATCCCGCAGAGCATATCTAATTTAAGAGACAAAGATTTTGGAGCGCTAACAAATCACGTTAAAAAACTTGCATACCAGATTGAATGGGGGATTCCTGTTAAAGATGCGCTGAATATTTTTGCCAGGGACACAGATAATAAAGTTATCAAGAGGAGCGTTGCAATTATTACCCAGGCGACGGAGAGCGGCGGAAGAATGGACGATATTTTGGAGAGCGTAGCTGAGAGCGTCGTTAGCATTGAAAGATTAAAAGAAGAAAGGAAGAGCAGCACGTATTCGCAAATTGTTCAAGGATATATCGTGTTTTTTATATTTATCGGAGTTATGCTGATGCTGGAAGTTAAGCTAATGCCGATGATTCAAGACATGATTAAAGGATTGACTGGAGGGATTAGCGGCGGCGGATTTTTTGAAGCCGGAGAGACTGCCGCTGGAAGCAATTTAAATTTTAAGAGAATGTTTTTGAGCTTGATTGTTATTCAAGGAGTTTTTGCAGGACTATTGATTGGAAAATTTTCAGAGGGAAAAATTAAATACGGGATAAAACACAGCTTTGCATTGGTAGTTATTGCACTGCTGATAATATTGACTGTTGCACCGCCGTGAAAAAATATGGAGGTAAAAAATATGAAATGGTATGAAATTGTTGGATGGATATTGGCTATAGGATCTGCTTTACTGCTGATATTAAGAATATTGAGAGTAATATGACAACTTTAAAAAATAGTTTAAAAGCTCTGCTTTATTTTATGAGTATTGTGTGGACTGTATGGATTATTTTTAAAGCCTATCCGATGAAATATTTTAGCTATTTTGACACTTATGTTACTTTAATCTTAATGTTAAGCTCGATGATCTTAAATGATTTAATGAAATGAAAAATAAAAATAAAAGAGGGAATGTGCATATTGACTGGGTTATTAGCATTGCTATTTTTTTGACTTACATAATTATTCTGCTTGCTTTTATAAAGCCGAGCTACAAACCAAGTTTTGAAGGCGATGTTCTTGTCAACCTTGCTAAAAATAGTTTCCACGACGAGGCTGAGTGGGAAGTCAATAAAACTCTGCTGAGTTTTGACTGCGATAATGGTGGAACTTATAGTTTTAATTTAGTCGATTATATTCCAGATATAACCGGGAAATTTAAAGTCGTTAATGCTGAAACTGGAAACTTAGCCAAATATTCTGGATCACTAAAACTATATTTATTTGATGGAAAAGAGAAACTCTGGGTTTTTTACAATGACTTGGAAGGTTATCCTGATCCTCAAGATCCTGGAGAGACATCACCACAGATGGAATGTGAAAGCCCTCCTGATTATAGCATCGGCGCTGGAAATCCAATTGTATTCAAAGGAATTAGCGAGAGAAAGCTGGATAATTTAGATATCAGCAAAATTGAAAATAAGTTTCCTGCGTTTAGACAATTTAAAATTCAAGTGCTGAATAGCAATGGAGAATTGAATGATAGTTATTGCTATGTAAAAGGTAGAGCTGGAAAATTAAGCAAGAATGAATGTGATCAAACTATCCCTCCTGCAGACTTGACGGTTTATGGAGTTAATCTTGGAGACGCTATTTTAGATAAAGACGGGAATTTAGAGCAGGTAATT
>JACQLJ010000044.1 GCA_016234065.1 Candidatus Pacearchaeota archaeon | reverse complement strand
CATTCCTACACTGATGGTTTCAAGAGCAAAAAATAAGTTTCCGAAAACAATCAATGCAACTCCTAATGGAATAGAAACCAGAAATCTTTGTTTGCTGGATTTTTCCAATGTGGTTTCATAGTCCTGTCTGCAGTAATAATCCAAATCACAATATCCTGTCGCCTCACCTTTTGCAGGCGCTTTTATGAAATTATAATCAGTCCATTTACCCTCCATAGCCTCGCAAGTCTCCGCAGTATCAACAATTACTGCCACCCTTATTTCCGGACAAAAAGCATTATATTGCGGAGCGGGAAATAAAACACTTACACCGTATATCGCGACGAACAAAGTCAAAATAAAAATGCCAACTCCTATGACAATTGACCTTAACTTCATTATTTCAAGTAGCTTGAAATATTTATAAACTCTTTGAAAAAAAATTAATCAGAAGATAGGGGCATAAAGTTTGGGAAAGCCCTATGGGTTTCAAATTTTCTTCTGGGCAAGAAAAATCTTTTTCTCCCTTTTTGATTATGCCATGCTTTAACATAATTCGCTAGAGTAAATCCCGTAAAGGGGTAAACACTAGTCTTATTATCATTAACCATAAATGAATTATCAATACAAAGTCGTGTTAAAACAGATTCGAGAGAAAGATTAACACCTTTATCTGAAATAATGGCGTAGCAAGAATCGACAACAACTTCTGTTGGTTCTTCTGAATCATACGCTTCTTTTTCTTTAAGATATGCTTGATAATCAGGATCTTCATCTAATGAAATGTCAAGGGGTTCCTCTTCATCTTCAAAATCTGCGTCTGGGATGGAAGATGGTAAAGGTTCTGCTTCATAGTAATCTCTTCTACCAAGGTCAGATGAAACGCCCGGCTGTGTAACATGAACTTCAATAAAACTTGGTCTAAGCATTCTTTTGTTGATATGCGCACACCTTAACCTTCCTGCCCTGTCTCTTATTGTTTCAACATGCTTTTCTCCAGAGCATCTTTTCTCATCTATGTAAGGAAGTTCCACATCTTCATCACAATTAAATTTATTCCAAAGATAAGAATGCTCCCTTTTTCTCTCCACTAACTTGGATACACCACTTATCTCGGAGGATGGAATTTCTTTGTATTCTATTCTTGGCTTTTGTTCATCCATCCAGTTTTTGACAAAACTGACAAGTTCTTTTTTCCCCATATTCCAGAGAACATAATTCATTCCTCCTGCTGATGTAAAATCTAATGCCTCCCCCAAAGAAACAAATCTCATTCTGAAAGAGTTATCCCCTATAAAAAATCCAAGGGTATCTTCCAGAGGCAGTTCTGATACTTCACCATAATAAGGATGTTTTGTATCTGTGCAAGAAGTTGTCATTAAAAAAACCAATCATATTGATTTATAAAAATTTATATACTGGCACTTCAGTTTTATTTTATGGATGACTACGAAAAAATGTTAGATGAAGCATACAAGAAAGTAAAGAGTGTAAATTTGGAAAATTCTCAGAGATTTGAGGTTCCAAAACTTGAAGGATACTTTGAAGGGAAAAAAACAATCTTAACAAATTTTTTCCAGATTGCAGAATACATCAGAAGAAATCCTGAGCAATTCCAGAAATTCATTTTAAGGGAGTTGGCAACAGCGGGACAAAAAGAGGGAGACAGGTTGGTCTTAAATAATAAAGTTCCAAGCGAAAAAATCAATCAAAAAATCCAGGACTACGTAAAGGAATTTGTGATATGCAGGCAATGCGGAAAGCCGGACACAGAACTTCTAAAAGAAGACCGACTGACATTTATTCACTGCCTTGCATGTGGCGCGAAACATTCAGTAAGAAGTAAAATATAATTTTATTGTTTCATGACAAAGCTTATAAAGAAAATAAATCTCAAAAAAGAGGAGGAATCGCTAAAACAAAAATGGCTAAGTCAAAATCATGGATTTTGTATAACCCATTTTGTAGAAAATAAAAATGGCTAAAGAAACAATTGAGTTCTTTGATGTAAAGAGCAAGGATAAATTCAAGACCAATGATTATAGAATAGTTGACAAGGGTGGAAGATTTTTTGCTGTTACAAAGGCAAAATCCGGTCCGCATGAATGTTGGAGAGTTGTCTCAAAGGATTTTGCTCACAAAAACAAGTGACTCAGAATTTTGAGCAGAATGCAAAATGCCCCTAATTAAGATAATAAAAACATACAGAAACGTAATTGCAATCTGTGATGAAGACCTTTTAGGGAAAAGATTTGAAGAAGGTGATTTTCAATTAGATGTTAAGGAAAGCTTTTTCAAGGGCGAAAAAAAAGAGGAGAGTGAGCTCATAAAAATAATTCAAAGAATGTTTGCCGAAGACGCGACTTTCAATATTGTTGGCGAAGAATCAATAAAAATCGCAATGAAGATAGGTATAATCTCTGAAGATGATGTTCAAACAATTCAGGGAGTCCCTTTTGCTTTGAAGTTACTTTAATTCTTGATATCTACTTTTTCTAATTATTTCAGATAAATTAAAAGTTTTAAAGTTATCTTCCCAAGTTACCCTATAATCTTCCAGTATCCTAATGCCTTCTTCAGATACATTATAAATCCACGCATTTTGTGGAAATAATCTAAACCCTCTTATTACTTTTGTTAATTCCTTTCGTGCTTCCTCTCTAGTAAATCCTGCTTGAGAAACGACCAAACTGCCATCACGGAAATAAAATCCAAAACTCATTTTTTTGTGTAATTCCTTAAATTTATAAACATTCTGAAAGAAAGATAATTATGAATAACAGGAATAATAATGAAGAAAGCGAAGAGATTGTAACGAGAGTTCGTCTTCCTAAAGGAGAGGAAACAATAGGGATAATTGAAAGTCGGCTTGGGGGAAACAAAATGATGGTTCGCTGCCTTGACGGGAAAAACAGGAACTGCAGAATTCCAGGACGACTGAAAAGAAAATTATGGCTTCGTCCGGGAGATGTGGTTATTGTTGAGTTGTGGGAATTTGAAAAAGACAAAGGTGATGTAATCTTCAAATACAGACCGAATCAAGTTGAATGGCTGAAAAGAAATGGATATCTTGAAAATGAGAGCGTTGAGTTCTAAAGTTTTTTTATACTTGCAGTATCTACGTAATAAGTATTTTCAAGTGAATCACGCTCAGATGAAGTTCCGGCCTCATACAATAGTGTTACTTCTCTAGTGCCTGTTAATTCACGCAATGCTTCTCTAACTTTTCCATCGCCATATTTATTTCCGAATATTTTTAAAAGAGATATTCCTGATACTATTCTCTGCTCAACTAAATATTCACTAATTATTCCTGCAACGTCAACTTCTTTGGCTTCTGTCTTTTTTTCTAATCCCATAAACTTACTCGTTTTTGTTTATTTATAAAGATTATGAACTTAAATT
>JACQLJ010000043.1 GCA_016234065.1 Candidatus Pacearchaeota archaeon | reverse complement strand
ATTTCAGAACCAAAAAATATTAAAGAACTGAGGGGAAGGAGTGCTTCTCCCGGGCATTTAACTGGAAGAGTCGTTATTATTTCGTACAAGAATCCTGAAAATCATACATTTAAACTACAAAACATGAAAAAAGGAGACATTATTGTAACTGAAATGACGAGACCAAGTATAATAACTGCATGTGAAAAAGCAGGTGCAATAATTACTGATGAAGGAGGGATTTTATGTCATGCAGCTATAGTTGCTAGAGAACTAAATATCCCCTGTGTTGTTGGAACTGAAAATGGGACAAATGTATTAAAAGATGGGGACTTAGTTGAAGTTAATGCTGATGAAGGAACTATTAAGATATTAAAAAAATTCTAAGCAGAACTATCTGAAACTCTTCTGCCTCTTTCTTCTTGCCTTGCTGTCCCCTGGCTTATACATTTCCTTTCTTCTTACATCTGCGACAAGCAAATTTCTGTCATAAAGTGTGAATGCTTCCAAAAGTTTTTTTGAATTTGCGAATTTGTTTATTGCTCTCGCTAAAGCCAGTCGCGCTGCTTCTATCTGCCCGCTTTTTCCTCCACCGCGAACATTTATCTTTACGTCAAAACCATTTTTCCCAAGAACATTTTCAGTTATTCTTAATGGCTCTTCTATTCTCAATCTCTCAAAAAATTGCAAAGTGTCATGATTTCTATCGTTGATTTTAACCTTTCCAGTTCCTTCAACTAAAACCGCGCGCGCAATAGCTCTTTTTCTCTTTCCCGAGGTTATAATTTTATTGTTCATTTTAACTATAGATCTCTCCAACTTTCATAAATTTAAATTTCTCCTCTTCAAGTGTTTTTTTCTTTGCATTCTCAAATTCTTTTGGAACTCCTTTATAGCACTTCACTCTTTTCAATGCGTCTCTTCCTCTTCCTTTAACTCTTGCTCTTGGAAGCATCCCTCTTATAGCTCTCTTTACTATTTGCTCAGGGTCTCTTGAATATTTTGGGCCTTGCTGTCCGCTTCCGACTTTTGTTCTTTTTGCAAGAAAATCCTCTCTTATGCCTTTTTTATTTCCGGTTATTATAACTTCTTCTGAATTTACAACTGCTATTTCTTTTCCTCTTAATAATTCTTTCGCAACGCAACTGGCCAGTCGTCCTAAAACAGCGCCTTTTCCGTCAATTACTTCTATCATTGTATTATTTTAATTCCTTTTGCATCAGGGTTCTTTTTAATTTCATTGATTATTTTTAAATATTCTACTTTTGCTTTTTTTAATTTTTCCTCTGCCATTTTTGAAAAATTCAGAGCAACTAGCCGTATCTTTTTAACTAAGTCCCCTTGCGACAAGACCTTTCCAGGAACTATAATTGTTTCACCTTCTTTTGACTCTTCGCTTATTTTATCTAGGTTTATAGAAATCTTTTTTCTTCTTGGAGCTGAAATTATTTTTCCAACTTCAAGCCATTTGTCATTTTTCTTGCAGGCAATTATGGTTTCAACTAATTCATCATTTTCTTTGTTTTTTGCCCTTTCAAAAAGTTTTGTTTTGCTTATCATTTTGTATTTTACAGAGAAATATTCTTCCCTGCTAACGCCGAGTTTGACTCGCAGTTGAAAATCAGAGAAATTTTGTGTTTATAAAAATTGCGATTTCATCTGAGGCAGTTAGAAATCGGGTTCAGTGCTTAGAGGAGATTCAAAAAGAAAACCTTGGCTATTAAAAGGAGATGTTCTAAAGAAGAACCTTGGTTCTTTTTTATGCGGGAGAAAGGATTCAAATAAAAGACACCTTGCGGTTTCTTTTAGAATTTTCCCTTTTCGTTTAAACTGATTAATCAAATCCAAATGCTATTTTACTCTGTTCAATAGCATGAATGCGGGAGAAAGGATTTGAACCTTCGCAGGCACTAAGCCACAACGTTTCTCCGAGGCCCGCTCGCATTATATTGAGACATTTGTCTCGCAAACCTCCTCGCCTTAGCGTTGCCCATTTGACCACTCTGGCACTCCCGCACAAAAAGAATTAAATTAATGTCTTTAAAAAACCTATAGAATTATTAAAATATGGCACATACTGATATTTCTATTTCTGCCGTTATTTACTCCTTGGAAATTTTCTTCGCAACTTCTTCCAAGTCCTTATTTAACTCTGAAATTGATTTTGTGAAAATCTCTTTTACAGGAATTTGTCCGAATGACTCCAATGTAATAACTAATTCGTCTTTTGTTTCAACTTCAATTTCTTTTCCTTCTTTCTGACAGATTGACTCACAAAAATCCAAGATTTCTTTTTTCTTGTCGTCAATTATTGTTATCTTACCACTTTTCTCCCTTGTTTCATTTTCAGGAAACATTCTCTTGATTCTTTCTCCGATTTCCTTATCAACAGTTATCTCAGCGATATTTCTGTAAAAAATCACTCCGGGAAGAAATTTTGAATGCTCCAATCCATTTCCAATTTTTGTTTCAGCAACAAGTTCTAATTCTTGTTCTTTGTTAAGAAAAGTTATTGGAATTTTTTTGTAAACTACTTCTGCACCTTTCATGTCGTCTGAATAAACCATTCCTTCTCTTGTCACGTTAATTTTGACTTTCGGCGGCTTTTCTCCCTTTTCCATTTTCAAAGGAACCAACCCTAACCTATGAGCGACTGTTTCGTCGTAAGAAGCAGAATTGTTTTTGATTATTTCAACTTCTTCAATAGCCAAAGTAGGTATATTTGCTATGTATCTTCTAATCGCGTTCGCCAAGCTATCAGAAATATCTGACTTGAATGTTATCTGATTTTCTTTTTTTTCTATTAGATGCATAGTATGTTTGTTGTGTTTTTATTTTTAAACTCTTCTGCCCCTTCTGCCACCTTTCTTTTTAGGCCCGCCGCGGGGGAATCTTGTCGTGTCTAGTATGTTAATTATTTTAAACCCCTCTCTTGATAAACTCTTTATTATGGAATTTGCTCCTGGGCCTGGCGCAGGATTTCTCGTCTTTGTTCTTATCCTCACATAAAGTGAGCCAATTCCCTTCTCTTTAAGTTCTTCAGCGATTCTTTTTGCTATGAACATCGCGATTGTTGGATTTGCCTTTAATCGGTCATGCTTTGTAACCATTCCTCCTGTGACTTTTGCAAGAGTCGCCCCAGACATATCTGTAACATGAACCAATGTATTATTGAAAGAAGTATAAATGTTGACTACTGCCTCAATTTCTTTTTTTGATTTTGCAGAAATTTGCTTTTCTCCCGAATCTGATTTACTATCTATTTCTGTTTCTCTTTTATCAACTTCTTCAATCTTAGTTTGTTGCTTCATTTTTTTCCAATAATTTTTCCGGCTTTGATTGTTCTCTTTTTATTTTCAATGATATCTTATTTTCAAGTTCAACAGGAACAATATATGAGGGGCTGTTAACAACTTCTCCCCCAACAAGAATTTTTCTGTGCACTATAAGCTGTCTCGCTCCCTTGGGGGTTGTCGCGATTTTCTTATCTACAAGAATAGTTTGCAATCTTCTTTTGATGTAATCAATTTTACTTAGAGAAAGCACATCTGGAATTGATTTCACATTGAACCCATATTTTCTTAATTTTTTAAATAATCCTTCCTGCTCTTCAGGATTTGCAGGAATCAATTCTTTAGCTCTTTCTTTGATTTTTTTAACTTTTGATTCTATTTTCCAAATTTCTTTTTTATTCTTTAATCCAAACTCTTCCCTTATCTTATTCTCTTCTAAAATTCTTTCCTTGTTAAAAGGCCTCTTAGGTTTTGAATACGTTTTATGTTTTCTTTTCATTTTAATTGTGCTCCAGATAATTTAGTTGTTTCTTCTGTCTTGACTTTCTTTTTTATTCCTACCCCTTTCGTTTTCTTGGTTCTGAAATGTGCTTTAGTCCTTTGTCCTCTTACCGGCTGACCAAGAGAGTGCCTTAATCCTTTGTAACTCTTTATTTTCTTCATCCTCTTTATGTCAAAGTCCTTCCTGAATTCCAAGTCAGTTGTTGTCAAATGTCTTGAAAGCCCGGTTTCATAGTCCCTTTTTCTGTTAAAAAGAAATTCAGGGACTTTTGGATTTTTTATTGACTCAGAAATTTTCTTTATTTCTTCCTCGCTTAACTCAGAAATTTTCTTGCTTTTGTTAAAATTTAAAATCTTGCATATTGCGTTTGAATAACTCCATGAAACTCCTTTTATTTTCGTCAATCCAGGATAAACTTTCATCCCCCCTTCTATGTCTGTTGACATAATTCTGACTATTTTTTCCATGTTTTCTTCCTTTGCTGCCTGATTTTTTGGGTGCTGTTTTATTTTTTGTTCCATTTTTTATTGCACAAAAAGATTGTATCTTTCATCCTCGGTCATTTCCTGAAAAATCCTTTTTTCTATCGCTTTTTCAGGCATTGGGATTGAAGATATCCTTTTTTTTATGTCCTCAAATGACTCAAATTCCTTTATATTTCTTTGCTCTAAAATTTCCTTCATATACTTCTTACCAATTCCCGGAAGAAGTTCTATCTGATGAAATCTTTTATTTATCGCCGTTGACTTGTTGAAAAAATCCACAAATTCTTTTTCCCTCGCCTTGACTGCCTTTTCAATGAATTTTCTAAGATTTTCTTTAGCGGACTCGGTGATTTTATCTTTTCTAACTCTTCCTAAAATGTAGTATATCTTGTCCCTTTTTCCCTCGCCGATATAAACCCTTTCTTCTATTTCAAGAGAAAAACCCTTTCTTGGAACTAATTCTAGAAGTATCAAATTCCTTTCCCCTACTGCTTGAGCCACAGGCATCATTTTCCCGTCTAAGGGATACCCATTCGGCAGGTAATCTAGGACTATTGCGTATTCTTCTTTTTGCATTTTCTTTATTTGAGTTTTTTAACTTCATTGAGTATGCTTTGTGTTTCATTTTCGTCTAAACTTATGCCTGTGAAAATCTTGTTTAAGTCCTCTTCATCCTCAGGAAGAGTGTCTATTATTTTTGTGATGTGTTCTTCTTTTATTTTCATTAAGCCCAATTCAGAAAGTTTCCCCCTTAGTTCTTTTGCATCTGTTATTTTTAACACGTCAAAGTTTTTCATAAATTTCACCAAGTCCTCATTTCCTTCTGAATATTCAGCTGTTTCAGCCATGCTTAATGGGATTCTTTTTCTTATCATTTTATTTTAAGTTTGTTGCCATCATTTTATTGTTTAGTTTCCATTTTTTTTAAATGTACTGGGGGGACTAAGAATGTTTTCTCTCTGTTATTGTCATTTATTTTTACTACATAAACACTGCCTCGTCTGGCTTCAATTACCCCTGTTCTTCCTTGAAATCTTTTTGGAAATTCCGCTTTAATTGAAATGTCTCTCACTATGGCTACCCTGTCTCCTTGCTTTAATTCTTGGAAGTATCTACTAAATTTGATTTTTCCTTTTTCTTTAATTGGCTTTTTGTTCATGAAACTAACACAAGAAATCCGTTTAAAAAATTATCTTTTAGAAATCTTTATAAACAAATCTTGAAGTTAAATTATATGATAATTCCTATAAGGTGTTTTAGTTGTGGAAAGCCGATTGCACATTTGTGGGAAGAATACAAGAAAAGAGTCGCAGAAGGCGAGTCACCTAAAAAAGTTCTTGATAACCTGGAATTAGAAAGATATTGTTGCCGTTCTGTTTTCTTAGGTCAGACAGATTTGATTGAGCTTGTTGGAAGATTCAAAAAGGGTTGATTTTCCATCTATTAACAAAACCGCAATTCTCACAAGTTACTGATTTGATTCCATTTTTTATTCTTATTTTGGAATTTATATAGGGTGTTGAACATTTTTTGCAGAACAATTTCCTGTTTTCTTTAATTTTAAGATTAT
>JACQLJ010000004.1 GCA_016234065.1 Candidatus Pacearchaeota archaeon | reverse complement strand
TTATTAAACTGCAGTTTAAAATCCAATCGCTTTAGCTCTCTGTTTGAATGAGGAAAATAAACATTCAACAAAAAGAAATCTTTAAATTCTAAAGTCAAAATTCTTCCTTCGGAATCAAACGCTTCATTTCCAATCCCAGAAATAGTATTGATTGGTTTTAATTTTGTATAAACAGAGACGCCGCTGTACCCTTTTTTCTTTGCAAATGAATGAAAACTTTCATATTCTTTTAATTCATTTAACTGCTCTGGAAATTGGTCTGTTTGACATTTGACTTCCTGAAAGCAATAAACATCAGCATTTTCTTTTTTCATAAAATCAATCATGCCTTTTTTGAAGCAAGACCTCAAGCCAGCAACATTCCATGATATGATTTTCATTTTATTAGTTAAAAAATCTAAAATTTAAATATATGTGTTAAAATATGAGAAATTTTATAAGTCAATCCAAACACTTAATATCATGACGACTGAATATAAATCATTAGGTAATGGTAGGTTAACAGCCACCCAAATGGCATGGGTCTTTTCTGAATTTCAAGGATCAGGTTATGAGTTAGAAGATTCCCAAATAGTAGTAAGTGAAACTGGAAGAAGGATAGGTTATGTAAGTGATGAATCTTTTAATTTAATTAGCAATGATCCAGAAATATCAAACCAGATAAAAGATTTTGAAGAAAGAGTTTATAGACCTGCAATGAGAGATTTCAGAGCACAAAGAACAAGTCGACTTAGAAAGGGCCTTCCTGATTTGATGTTTGCTTAAATCTTCATGCTAATAATTTTACTTACATCTTCATGCATGCTCACTCCATAAATCACGTTCGCATTTGACACCACTTCATCATTGTGTGTTATCACAATATACTGCCCTTTCTTCATATATTTGTTAAGCAACTCAGCCAGGCGCGCAGAGTTTCTCTTGTCCAAATCAGCGTCAATCTCATCAAGAATGTAAAACGAATAAGGCCTGTATTCCTGAATTGCAAAAATCAAAGCCAGAGCAACTAATGTCTGCTCGCCTCCTGACAAAGAAGCCACATCAAAATACTTTCCGTGTCCTGTCTTAAGAACTATGCTGACCCCTGCTTCAAAAGGATCTTTCTTGTTTTCCAAATCCAGAAATACTTCTCCTTTTACGCTCAAGCTGTTGAAATTATTTGAAAAAAGCGTGTTCAACTCATTCAATGTTTTCATGAATGTCTTCTTTTTTTTGCTGTCAATTTCATTTATTATTTTCATTATTTCCTCTTTCTCTTTTTCAATTGTGTCGGATTTATTTTTAATAGTGTCATATTCTTTTTTTACAGAATCATAAACTTCCAAGGACAAAAGATTTACAGAACCGATTTCCATGAGCGCTGTTTTGGCTCTTTCAATTTTCTCAAGCAATACATGCCGGGGTGCTTTTATGACTTCAATATCTTTGTATTCAGAATAATCAACTTCAAGATTTTCTATTCTTGCTTTTATCTCTGCCTTTGCAATGCTAATTTTGTTTGTTTCCTGTTCAATATTATGAATCATATTCTGTTTCTTTACTCCATCAAGCTCCTCTTCTCTTATTTTCTTCTCGTAATTGTTTTTCTCTAAAATTAATTTTTCAAACTTTTTGCTTAATTCCTCGTCTTGTTCTCTTTTCTCTGCAAGAAGATCTTCTTTTTTCTGCAAAGATAACTTATGCTCATCAAGCTCAATACTAAAATCCTCTTCTTCCCTAAGAATCTGCTTCAAAGAAATTTTCAATCTTTCAAATTCTCTTTGTTTGAATGAAATCTCAGAAGTTACATTCTCCTCGCTTCTAACTGAAATCTCTTGCAATTCAACTCTTGCTGTTTCATACTTTTTTTCAACAAGTGAAATTTCAGTTAAAGACCCTTCAATTTTCTTCTTTGTCTTCTCAAGTTCTGTAATTTCCTTAGTGAATACCTTTATCTTTTCATCCAAAACGATTAGTTGGCTCTTTTTCTCGTTTATTCCAGCGATTTTGATGACATCCTGCTCTCTTTTACTTATTTCAAAACTGATATTATTAATTTCTGATTCAAGAGTTCTTTTCTTTTCTTCAATTTGAGATATTTCTTTTTCCGCATTTTTTAGTTGCTCTGCCATAGAAGATATCTCTTTCCCAAACTCTGAATTTATAGAATGGACATGCTTTGGAGTTATTTTTGATTTGCAAACCGGGCAGATATCAATTTTCGCAATCTTCTCAATCATTTGATTGTGTTTATTTATCTCATAATCGTTTTTATATGACAGCTTCTCTAATCCCATTTGTTTTGAGTTTAATTCTTTTAAGAGATTTAGTTTTTCAGACAAGGTTTTCTTCAGAATGTCCACTTTATCCTTGTCGGTTCTGATGTCAAAAACATCTGTTGAAATATTATTTATTTGTTTAAGCAAAAAATCTGACTCAGTTGCATATCTTTCCATCGTGGTTTTTCTGTCCGCGACTTTTTCCTTGATTGACTTTAAGTCGGACTTCATCATATAAAACTTTTTGACTTCATTTTGAAGCTTTTCAAGCTCAATCTTTTTTTGCTCTGCTTCCTTGTTCTTTTTTGAGATTGAAGGCGACTCTTGCTTCAAACCCTTGATTGAAACTTCTGTCTCTCTGAGGGTTTTTTCCATTTCAGATTTCTGTCTTGAAATTTCAGAAAGTTTGTTTTCACAATTCTCAACTTTTACATTCATACCTGCTATCTCAGCCCTCAAATTAGCAATTTCTTGGTTAAGTTTATCCTGCTCAAATCCTGTTGATTTTTGCATCGTATTGCTTATCATTTTTATTTTTGATTCATACCCAATTATTTTTTCCCTTATTTGATCAACTTCTCTCTTTAATTTTGATGCTTCTTCTGTCTTCACTAGAATTTCAGAATCAATTTTTTCCATTTCTTTTTTGTTCAATAATAACTCGCCGGAAATCACGCTTGCCTTGAATTTTTTTATATCACCTTCTAGTTTTTTATATTTCAGCGCCTGTTGTCTTTGATATTCAAGATTGTTCAGATAAGAGGTTCTTTCTCGGAGTATTGTCTGAACTTCCTTCAACTTTTCCTCGGTTTTTTCAAGTTCTTTCAATGACTTTTCCTTTCTAATTTCATAAATTGAAATCCCTGAAACCTCTTCAAGAACTTTTCTTCTCTCCAATGATTGCATCCTCACAAAGCTATGTATCTCTCCCTGTAATATTATGTTAAATCCATTTGGGTCAATTCCTGCCTGCGCCAATAGAGACAAAATATCCTGCCTTGTTTTTGTTTCTCCGTTTATCTTGTAAATTCCCTGCCCGTTTTTTCTCACGATTCTTTCTATTGAAACCTCATTATTGTTTATTGAAAAAATCCTGTCTGAGTTATCAAAAACAAGCTCAACTGACGCTTCTTTTGAAGGTGCAATTTGTTTTGTTCCTCTAAAAATTAAATTTCCTGATTTAGAGGCACGCATTGACTTAATCCCTAGCCGACCAAGAACAAAACAAAGAGCGTCGGAGATGTTGCTCTTTCCACTTCCATTAGGTCCTAATATAATATTTATTTCAGGTGTGAAAGGTATCTCTGTTTTTCCCGCAAAGCTCTTGAATCCGTGCATCACCAACTTTTTTACATGAGGCATTAATAAAGAATAAAGAAGAAGTTTTTAAAGATTTTTTGTCGTTAATCTAATACTCGCGCATAAATGCCAAAGACATTTCCCCTTTCACTAAAATACGCTTCATATCCCGCCTCAGCCATAAAAGCCCAATCTTCTGTTACAACATCTTTTCCTTTTCTCAATATTTCTATATCATCAGGAAATAAAATTGTCTTTGTTTTTTTATCAACGATCATCCCTTTATCAAGAGGAATCTTGGCTAATTTTTCTAACTCACCAACTTTCCAACCATTAATCAGATGCCAATCGCTTGATCTTTGTGGATGTCTCTGAATAGCATTTTTAATTATTGTGAATGAATTTTCTAAATTTCCCCTGTATTCTAACATTTCATCTTCACCAAAATAAACTACATTTGAACCGCCTCTCCAATAATCAAGATTGTTCCAAAAACGCTTCGGCACTATGCCAAATTCATCTCCAAACAATTCTTCTCCCTTTATACCTCTCAAATAATTCTTAACACCAGTTAAAGAAGGATAACTCCAAGGAGTAACACTATTATTATGACGGGCCCATAGTATTGGAACATCAGAATACTTAAAAAAATGACCAAACCCTGGATTAGTTCTATACTCATCTGCAATCATGTGGTTTCTTTGAAGAAGTGATTTTATCTGAAATTCTGTTCCTGATTCTCTTAAATACTGTGCAGCAAGTTTACTATCTTTACCATCATCTCCAAAAAGAAGATTCATAAAAATCAATATTAAATCTCTTTAAAAGAATTTATGTGTTAAAACTCCAACTTTTTCTGAGCCACTTTTCCAGCTGCATCTCGCCAGGTTGCCCACGATTTTCTGAAAATGCCTTCGTCGTGATATTTTCTGAAATTTTCATGAAGAAATTTTATTGTTACAGGATCAGAGCTGTATCCAGAACCGATTTCCTTACCATATTTCTCCTTCAATTTTGCCATTTCCTTTTCTCTTATGTCCTTAGCAATTACCGAAGCAGCTGAAACAGCAATATGATTAACATCTGCCTTGTGCTCGCAGGAAATTTCAAGCGTTCTCTTGTTTTCAATTTTCGTCGTCAAAAATGCCTTCCAGCTTTCAATATTTTTTGAAGGGCAATCAAGAATTACTTTTATTTTTCCGAATCCCTTGTTTGTTCTGTTTATTATTCTCGCGCATGCAATCGCCTCAACATCATTTAAATTGACTCCTCTGCTGTTTTCTCCATCAATATCATTTGGAAAAATCACAACAATTTCAAAACTTATCGCTTTGTTTCTCACAATCTCTGCAAGAAAATCCCTTTTTTTTGCGGTTAGTTGCTTGCTGTCCTTCACACCTAACTCTTTGAATGTCTTTGCAATTTCGTCGTCAATTAAAACCCCTGCCAAAACCATTGGACCTACAACAGGGCCTCTTCCGGCATCATCAATTCCAAGAGTAAGCATAAAATTGAATACAGCTTTTGTTTTTAAGGATTTCGTGTTTAAAATGGAAGATAATATAGAAAAAACCGCGAGGTTGTTTTTGTGATTTCATCAGCGGGTTTATTTCATCAGCGGACAATTACTACTTTTGAGCGCCGAACTTTTTTAAAAGTTGGGCACATCGGAAGCAATTGAATCGGGTTCAGCACTTTGGGAATCGTGAAACAAAGTGGTTTCTATGCGATTTCGTCGGAGGCAGTTTGAAATCGCCGTTCAGTTTTTAGAGGAGATTCAAAAAGAAACAACGGGTTCTTTTTAGTTTAAACAGATTAATCAAATCCCAAATAGCGGAGGTGGGATTTGAACCACACGATTTCAGGGTTTCCAACTATTAAGCTATGGGCCCTGCGAGGACTCCAGACTCCTCTACTCCGCTTCAAAGGTTAGATAAAGAATTTATTTTTAAAGGTTTGTCTAATTCAAATTCAAGGAATCAATTATATCCTTCTTTAAGCGATTTTCCATTAAAGATGTGGTCGTACCAAATCCTTGTGGGAATCATTTTAATAGAATGTTCTTCAGATAAAACATATCCGTTCTCCATTAAGTCCCTGAAGTTGTTACTATCTTCTATTTCTTCTTTTAAGTCACATGTGTTTACATCAACAGGTAAATTTTGGATTTCCATCTGACATGGGGAAAAACCATCCATCAAACCACATTGGTACCTCTAGAATCCGATAAAGTTGGGGGGCACGCCTTTATGTTGAACTCGGTGAAAACCATAAAACGGGCTTTTGGTCTTACTCTCTTAGTTAAATCATCAGCCATAAGAATCTCTAAGACAATTGGTTTAAAGATTTTTGGTGCCTGAACTTAGCACACATTATTCAAAAAACATTTTGCTGGAGAATTAATAATTCATTAATTCCACTATTAATAATAAATGGGTTTTAAAAATGTGCAATATTAAAAACACAAAAAATAACATTTATATAACCAAAAGTTCTTAATATTGATATATTTGAAAGGGGGATTTGAAATGGAAAAAGTACAAAAAACATTTGCACTGATTTTGGGAATTGTGTTGGTTGTTGTTGGTGTTTGGGGCTTTTTCACAGACATGATTCTGGGATTGTTTGGGGTTAATGCATTTCAAAGCGTGCTGCATTTAATCGCGGGCTTCTTCGGAATCTACATTGGAACAAAAGGCGAAGGCCCTGGTTACAACCTTACACTAGGTTTGATAGGAATCGCACTTGGAGTTCTCGGGTTTGTCCCTGTAATTGATGACTTGCTGCTTACACTGCTTAACATCAACACTGAGATTACCCTTTTGCATCTTGCAATCGGCGTCGTATCCCTTTCGGTTTATTACACAGCGAAAAAGTAATTAAACCCAAATTTTTTTATTTTTATTATGAATTTTAAGTTTGTCTATTGGCTTCTATGGACTTTTGTTTTTTTGGGCTTGCTGTGGATGTTTCTTCCTCATGCATTTCATAACACAATCACTAATGACACAGCAACCGAACACATAACCCATATTCTTCAAGGATTAATTCCTGTACTTCTGAGCTTGGCAGTCCTAATTTATTTGGAAAGAAATGGTAAATTTAATTCTGCAAAATTTTAATATTACTTAGCAAAACGCCTGGTGCAGGAATCGAACCTGCGAGCCCCGAAGGGCGAAGATTAGCAATCTTCTGCAATACCATTATGCGAACCAGGCCCAAAAAAAGAAAGTTTCAATGTCTTTTAAAGTTTACACCTTTTCACAAAACCTTAAATACCATTTTCACAATTTAATTAAATGACTAAAAAGCAAAAGTGGTTTGTGTTTGCGGCGATTTTTGTTGCTTTTATTTTTGCAATGTATTTCCTTTACTACGACAAAAATTCCATTCCCGGACAATATGATGATTTTGCAAAATGCCTAACTCAAAACGGCGTGAAAATGTATGGCGCATATTGGTGTCCGCATTGCAACGAACAAAAAGAAATGTTTGGAAATTCATGGGATTACATTGAATATGTTGAATGCTCTCTTCCAAACGCAGCAGGACAAACAACTATTTGTAATCAGGCAGGAATATCAGGATATCCGACATGGGAACTTGGGAACAGCACACGGCTTCAGGGGACACAAACATTTGAAATGTTAAGCAAACTCACAGGTTGTTCCATTGCTTCTTGAATATAAATGTTTATAAAATTCCAAAACCATTGTTATTAATGGAAAAAGACATTGGAAAAATAAGAAAAAATGACACAACCGAAGTTGTTGTAAGAGTGGATGATTTTGGTGGAAGAAAAGGCCTAACAATCAGAGAGTTTGTTACGAGCGACAGATACACCGGCTTCACAAAATCAGGAGTAAGAATTCTTGCATCGGATTTTCCAAAATTCAAAGAAATGATAAATTCTGTGACAAGCGAGGATCTGAAAGAAGAAAGTAGTCAAATCTCTTCCAAAGAAGATGAAGAACTTCCTGATTACTAATGCCAACTGATTTTGAAAAAAGTGTCTATGAAATCTTGAAAAAAATTCCTAAAGGAAAAGTCATAACTTATAAGGCAATTGCAAGAAAATTAGGAAAGAAATCTTCATACCGTGCTGTGGGAAATGCGCTGAATAAAAATCCCTATGGATACTTTGCGATTTCGTCGGAGGCAATTGGAAATCGCCGTTCAAGTATTAGAGGAGATTTAGCGTGCCACAGGGTCATAAAATCAAACGGAGAGGTCGGCGGATTCGCTCACGGAACAAAAAGGAAAATAAAAATGCTTGAAAAAGAAGGCATTAAAATAGAAGAAGGAAAAGTTGACTTGAAAAAGTTTGAGTTTGATTTGTAAATCAATTACAATAATCTTATTATACCCAAATAACTTTTTATTTAATGCCGAGATATGTCGCAAATTTTAAAGTAAGTTATGTGTAATACGGAGATTCCGGCATAGAACATCATTTTAATGAAAACTTAAAATTTAAGGCAGAAAGAGATAGAGATTCTTTTGAAACTGCAATGGATGAAGCAACAAAAATCGCAAGAGGTTATTGTTTTACTGACCCTAAAAAAGAATATGTGAAAGTTAGTTTAGTATCTTTAAAAAAAGCAGGCGGGCAAGAAGTTGATTTTAATAGAACCAAGTCATCTATTAAAAAATCTCTCATAGATTGCATTTTGTCGCTTTAGGTAATTTTTAAAAAAGTTGAATTTAATATAAATCTTTAAAAACAAAGAAAAATATCCGAGATTATGTCTTTCAGAAAATCTTTATTAGGGGTAGTATTTGGAGGGGTGGCAACTCTTGGATTAAGTGGCTGTGATAAAGTTATATATGATTTTAATGAAAAAATAGATGGAGAATATTTAAGTTTGTATGAAACTCGTGGAGGGATATCTCTTGAAGTTAAAAAAACCGATGGAAGAATAATAAAGTACAATCTAAAAACAATATCCTATATTGGTGGGAAAAAACATGGTGAAATAGAAGCAAAAGTAACAAGGGTTGAGGTTACAGAAGACAATAAAAAAATAGTGCAGTGTGCAACAGATATAATGGGGGGAGAGTGTCTAAAAGAAGCGCAAAAACAATTTGATGGTTATTTGACAAAAATTCGTATGGTAAAACAAACAAATTTAATTAGTTCTTTCAAAAATTAATCAAACATCAACATGAATCTTCGTTTCTCCTGAAATATCTAAACTCTGAATTTTCCCTGATAATATTATATTCTCGTTTGCAGATTTAATATGTCCTTTAAAGCCACCCATTGTAATTTGCTCGTCAGTAATGCTGATTTCATTTTTTCCGTTGTCTAAATTCACTTTTCCAGATGCAGTATATGAAACCTTTTTTATTTGCACCTGATTTCCTAACTCAAGCAATTTATAATTAAATGGGCTCTGAAGATTTACCTTTGATGTGTCTTTTGACTGAGAACTCATTGAAATGCCGTTTATTATTATTTCAGATGCTCTTCCTTTTAGATTAGATAGGATTTTGCCGTCAAAAGCAATTTGCCCATCATAATCATTTAGTATTATATAATTACCATTTGAATTTCCCAAATAAAACTTTTGGTCTCCGATTTCAAGATATGATTCACCACCTCCGCTTATTTCCACTTTTTCAAAAAATCCACTAAGGTCTAATTCTGGCGAAGTCAATTCCGCATTCAAGTCAATTGTTTTTTGCTCAGAATTCCCGACTAAACTGCTTTCAGACACGACACTCCCTGTAAATCCAAAACCACCATAAAATGAAGTGTAAATAATCAGCGAAAAAATCCCGACAAAAGCAAAAAATAATCCTAATTTCAAATAAAACTTTTTATTTTTTTTCTTGTTGTGAACATATTCAATTTCCATTTTTGCAAATTAACTATTTTTTGTCCCTTTCTTTTCGGCCATTTTTCCTTCAAGAAAATCAACAAAACCGCTAGGATTATTTATATTTTTCACAAGAACTGTGCTTTCTTTTGAGAACAATCTTACATTAACATCGCCGTAATTTAGCAATCTTTGCCAAACGTTCTGATCTGAATCAGCATCACTCACAGAAATCAAATCAACTCTTCTTGTTGTCTTTGAGAAAATCCCTTTTGAAGTGACGAGTGAGCCGGAATTTATTTCGTAATAATTTGCCAATCTGTGAATCTCAGTAACTGCAATGCATGCGGCTGAGAAAAAAACCACCAATCTCAATGCAAGATTGCTAACTTCTTTTCCGTTGAATTTTGCGAATCCAATTGTAAATACCAGAATTAATATCATCAAATAAACAGGAAAATAAACCTTTCTTGAACTTCTAACCCTAATAAAATTTTCCTCCTCTTTCATTTGGTTTGTCTCCTGCAAAACGAATGATTGAAGATTTCTTCTTCTTTCACCATTGTTTTAATAACTTTTTTATGATTATAAATATTATGCCACAATGCAATGACCAGAATCACAAACCCTAAAAACCAAAAATCACTTCAGAAATCATGAAAAACAAAATTCGCCAGCCGATTGTCACGGTGGCTGGACATGTGGATCACGGAAAAACCAGTATTTTGGATTCTCTTAGAGACAGCTCCATTCAGGCAGGAGAGGCAGGAGGAATAACACAAAAGATTTCATTCACTTTGTATCCTATTGAACAAATGAAAAAATCCTTTCCAATAGTTGAAAAACTAGGAGATAAGCTTGAAATTCCCGGCTTCCTATTTATTGACACCCCAGGACACGCATCATTCACAAACTTAAGAAAGCGCGGAGGGAGTTTGGCTGATTTGGCAATTCTTGTCATTGATATAAATGAGGGAATAAAACCGCAGACACAAGAAGTAATCCAAATTCTAAAAATGAACAAAACACCTTTCATAGTCGCGCTGAATAAAATAGATAACATATCCGGATGGCGATCACTTTCACGTGTAATCCATAATAGCAATAGTGAGAGTGAAACAAACAAAAACCCAAGCGTTGATTTGAAAGCAAATATTGAGTCCCAGGCAATAAATGTGAAGCAGGCCTTTGATGAAAAATATCTTACTATAGTCGGTTCTTTCAGCGCTTTCGGATACGATGCAGAATTGTTTTACAAAATTTCCGACTTCACAAAAAATCTCGCTCTCATACCATGCAGTGCCAGGACAAAAGAGGGAATTCCAGAATTAGTAATGATGCTATGCGGATTAAGCCAAAAATATCTAAGCGAAAAACTCTCTCAGCAAGAAGAGGCGAAAGGAGTCATACTTGAAATAAAAAAAGAAAATGCAATGAACTTTTCAGAGGCGATTCTCTACGAGGGAGAGTTAAAGAAAAATGATGAAATTGCAGTAGCAGACATTGATGGAAATCCAAGAACAACCAAAATAAGAATCTTAGAGGAAATAAAACCTCTTAGCAGTAAGTTCCAGCCAAAAGACAAAGTCCATGCTGCAACAGGATTGAAAATGCAGTTCAAGGAAAAATTTGAAATACTTCCCGGAATGCCATTCATGTCATATAAAAATAATCTTAACGAGATAAAAAATATTTTCAAAAAAGAAATCCTTGAAAATATAAAAACAGACAATCATGGAATAATTGCGAAAGCCGACTCCCTCGGCAGTTTGGAGGCATTGCTCGCCCTATTAAAAGACAGCAACATACCTGTTCTCAAGGCAGGAATAGGAAACATAAAAAAATCAGACATAAACTCGGCGAAGGCAAACTTGAAAATAAATGAGATTGATGCAGTAATTGCCGGCTTCAATGTTTCTGTTGATGAAGACACCTCAATTTCAGAAAAGTTGCAAAATGATGTGAAGATAATTACAGATGAAGTTATTTACAAGCTAATTGACAGCATAAAAAAATCCCGTGATGAAAAATCAGATGAAATTGAAAAGAAAAAACTTATTGGACTCGGTGCTTTATTCAAATTGCAGGTTCTAGGACAATTTATTTTTAGGAATACAAAACCGGCAATATTCGGAGTAAGAGTTGAAACAGGAAAAGCGGTTCCGAATATTAATATGATTGATGAAGGCGATGAAAAAATCAGCAGAATAAAAAATATGCAATCTGAGAATAAATCTGTCTCAGAAGCAACCCAAGGAATGGAACTTGCAATCTCAGTGCCGGGTTTGAATTTTGAAAGGCAAATGAAAAACAAAAAATTCATTTATTCTGATTTATCAGAATCACAATTCAGGAATCTTAAGAAAAACAAAGATATTTTGTCTTCAAACGAAATGAAACTGCTTCAAGAAATCGCAGAAATTAAAAGAAAGAAAAAATCAAACTGGGGAGAATAATTAAAACCCATTCTAAAGTCTATTAGTAATATCTCTAAGAAAAGGGGTTATTTCATCTGGAACACCAGGCATTTCCCAATACTCAAAGTCAATCAAGTAAACTTTTCCATCACTACCTAAAATAACATTTTCATTATAATTTCCTGGTTTAAAATTCATTGATATTGCTCTTTTTATTTCAGGCCTAATAGTTTTACTAGTAAAATCACGCTGACTCAAATCTAAATCATACCAAGGAATTCCCGGAATATATTCCATAAAAAAACCAGACACAACAGCCCCATCATTTAATCTTAAGCTAGAAACTCCATAAGGGGTAGAAACATTAAATCCTTTCAACAAAAGGGCTCGTTGGATTTTTTCTTCTCTCTTAAGAAAACGTTCTGATTTATCTCCTGCCCAAGGGATTGTTTTTACAATTAAGCCATCTGAAGTTCTGTAAACTTTACCATTGGCTCTTGGCTTACTTATTAATTCAAGCGTCGTCATTCTAAATAACCAAAGAATCACTTTTTAAAATTTATGAATTGAAAAACTTTAAATATCAATTTTTTGAAATAAAACCATGGCAGAGATAATTAACATAGAAGATGTAAGAATGCATTTAGAAAGAAAAGGGAGAATAAAACAATCCGGAACTTCATATGGAATACCAACACTTGAATATGACCCAAATCAATATGGTGATAGTGAAACACCAGATATCTTTGCAGAACATGAACAAAGAGTAGATGCATTTTTTAAGTATCTCCTAGAAAAAAGGGGAAAGGGAATTGTAAATCTTCAAGAAGTTAGAAGCAAAACCCTTTCAAAAAAGTATTTTAGAAAAATTGCAGTTACTCAGAGAGAAGGTGATAAGGGATTAGAAGGGAACGTGGTGGAATTTCCAGCAAAAAAACCAATATCTGAACCCGAAAATCTTAAAAACAAACTTTATTGATACTTACATGGCATTCAAGGTAAATATTGCAGAAAAAACAGGAAAAACATTTCATTTGGAAGTTGAAAATGAAGAAATAGTGGGGAAATCAATTAGTGAAAAAATTGACGGAAAAGACATTTCCGGCGATTTAAGTGGATATGAATTTGAAGTCACAGGATTGAGCGACAAGGCAGGATTTCCTGCTTTAAAGCAAGTTGAAGGAACATCTCTGAAAAAAGTGTTATTAAGTTATGGGGTTGGAATGAAAAAGCGCTCAAGAAAAGAAGGGAAAAAAAGCAGAGGGAACATGAAACCAAAAGGATTGCGACTAAGAAAAACAGTTAGAGGAAGATTTATTTCTCCTGACATAGTGCAGATAAATTTGAAAGTTATCAAAGAGGGCTCAAAAAAACTTTCAGGGATTTTTTCTGAGCAGAACAAGCCAAAAGAGGAAGCAAAAACTCCTGAAAATCCCGCTAGCCAGTAATTCTTTAAAATCCGAGTTATTAACTTAAAAATCTTCCTTTAAGGCCCATTGTCATTTGCTGATAATGTTTAAAGGCATTTTCAAAATCACCAGACACAACCAAAGAAACAGAGTGTCTAATATCTTTGTATAATCCTCTCCAAATATCTTGAGAATTATCTTGTTCATCGACGGCCCGAACAATTTCAGGAGCTATTTTGTAATATTCACTAACAGCTCTTCTACCATCAGATCTTGGTACTAAAACTCTATCCCTAAAACCTCGCAATGTTTCAAGTTCAAAGCAATTGTCTGGTAGGCCTCTTGCAGATACGCAAGCAGTTGTTAAATAACACAAAGAATTATCTTTTGATTCATGTTCTGCGTTAGAATCTTCTCTTCTTCTTTTTCCTTCTTCATGTCCCGCTCTGTATGACTCATTATGTTCTCTAACATGTTTACCACCCCCAAAAAGTCCATGAAGCCCTTCTTCAATTCCATCTACTATAGGGGGAGAAATATCCGATCCTTCTTTTCCCGCTTTAAAACCCTCTTCATAAGCTTCGTCCCTCTGTGTTTTTCCCATTTTACTTTCTAAACAGACCCCATATTTAAAATTTTCTATTTGGAAAATCCAAAGTGATTTTATTCTAATTTAGAATACAAATACTTAAATAATCTCTTTCTAAAAATTTTTATGGGAAGCGTAAAAGAGTTAATAATTCTCAAGGAACCTGATAAAGATTCTTTAGGAGAAGGGATTTTTGTATTTTCAAACAGATTTTCTATTCTTGATTGGGGTAAAATGCCTGATGAAATTCCAAACAAGGGAGCAGCGCTTTGTATGATGGCTGCTGCAAATTTTGAAGATATAAGAGGAAGAATTACAGATTCTGGAGAAAAAATTGAAACACATTACCTAGGAATTCGTGAGGGAGGAAAAATTGTTGAAGACATAAGCGCACTAAGCAAACCTTCAAATGAAATGGCTATAAGAGTAGCTGAAGCTGTAAAACCTTTCTTTAAAATAAAAAACGGATATGATTACGGACATTTTCAAAAGAATAGGGGAAAAGGAAATTTTGTTGTGCCTCTTGAAGTAATTTACAGAAATGGGATAACAGAAGGAAGTTCTTTGCTAAAAAAATTAAGAGGGCTTGAAAATGAAGGAAAGACAGAAGAATTATCAAGAGAATTAGTAAAATTAGGAACTGATCATATACCTGTATCTGGGGAAATGTTTCCGAACAGAGTTTATGACTTTACAACAAAATTTGAATCAAGTGACAGAACATTAACATATGAAGAAGCGAAAAGAATTTCAGGACTTACTGATGAACAATGGAATAAATTAACTGAAGTAAGAGGAATAGCAGCAGATGTCATTTCAGAAAGAGCAAAGAAATCAGGAATGGTTGATTATGACGGCAAATTAGAATTTATATCATTTTACGAAAATTTGATGTTAGCAGATGTTCTTGGAACATTTGATGAAAATCGGCTAACATTTAATGGAGTGCAAATTGGCAAAGAGGTCTTAAGGCAGCATTACAGAAAAACACAACCTGATTGGATAGAACAAATTGAAGAAGGAAAATCTCAGGCAAAAAGAGAAAAAACAGAAGATTGGAAGCAGTTTGTTTCATTAAGAGCGAATAAACTGCCGCCACGTTTAGTTGAATTAGTCGGAGAGATGTATGCCGCAGGAGCAAATCAATATCTAGCGAAAGATTGGTTCCGGGCAAGAGATTTGGACAAGGTCCTGAATGATTTAGGAAATTTCAATTAAATTTATGAAAAACTTAAAAAAAGTAATAAGAGCAGCAGCATTATCACTAATTATGATTGCAAATCCGCAAGTGGAATCTATGGCTCAAAAAAGAGAATGTATGCCTCAAAAAATAACATTCGTTCACCCTCATTATGGAACAATAATTGCAAGAGACAACAATGGAGATGGAGATTACGACCATATTATACTTTCTCAAATATCCAGAAATCCAGATCTTTATGAACCATATACAATAAAATACATATCAACTTTTGGAGACATAAGATGGGGCTTGAATGATGATTTAGACCTTGCAGACATGGGAGAATTCTTACCTCGCTTTAAAAATAAGCTGCCTAGTTGTTTGGAATTTTAAATATAAATTATTTCTTTTTATATTATTACTTTCTGGTGACTACAATCGTAAGATTTATAAATCGGTTTTTTGTGTATTTTTTATGGAAAATCCAAATTCATTAAGAAGCACTGGAAAAGAACTTGCAGATTTAGTTGTTCCATGGAAGCTTGCAGAAAAATTTGAAAATAGTGCTCTAGAAATTGACCCAAAAAATAAGGAATTGGCCATAGGAGCATATCTTATAAGATATATTTCAAGTTTGATTGCTGATGGTTTAATCGCTTATGGAGGATATAAAATTCTTGATAGTTTTATGAATTAATATAAAATGAAAAACATATCTTCAAAATTAAAAAG